>DASPMU010000059.1:0-2558 GCA_035626895.1 Alphaproteobacteria bacterium | reverse complement strand
AATAATGAGTTTTTACAAAGGGTCAAAAACACGAATAAAAAATAGCAATGCTCAAGATATGAATTTAGAGGCATATTTCTCAAGCAAGGGAAGACATTTTTGCTCAGGGTATGTTTCAAAATTTAAAGAATTCCATAAATTATCAATTGTGGGCGAAATAATCTACAAATCACAAGAAGACCCTGGCAAATTTTCCCTGTTTCCAATATATTTATGGATCACAGAGAGAAAAGCATATAGTGTTGCAAAGAAAATTCTGGAAAAAAAATAATCAATTCTCTGATAAGTATTTTATTTCATTAAATCTCCTCTTAGTTTCTTCGGGAAGATTGGAGTTTAAGAAGACATTTGCAAAGACTCTGTTAAATCCTAACACTTCATCAAAGTATGAAGATAACATATTGCTAAATTCTTTCAAATTATTAAGATCAGATATTTTGTTTAACACGCGCCAATTTCCGTCCAGAGCCTCGCCTTGGAAAAATTTCATATGCCCGCGATAGATCTCTTTATCATAACTTACATAATAAAAGCGGAACAAAGAATCAACGCGCGTTTTTTTATAATCATGAGCAGGAAACGTATGCGCCTCGACAAAATGCGGCGCTGTACGAATATATTCTGGCTGGGAAGTAGGATTATTTGAATAGCAATTGCCGCAATCAAAAAGCAATTCCGATCTCCAGAAAGTGCAATTTTTTATTTTTTGCTCCGGAAATATCAAAGGCACTGAATCAAAAAAATCCTCGCACGTCTTAACTTTTTTCCATTTCCAAGCATATAAGTCTATAGAAGATAGTTTAATTTTTGCGTTGGTCTCCATTTTATTCCCCCCTCTTTCTCGACAAAGAACCAACACCAAGAATAAGTAATGCATTTATGTATATAAATTTGTCGCTCATATATCCTGCATATTTGCGGTTTTTTGAAGTAAATGAAGATAAACAATCACGCAAGTCATAAATCATGATTTTAGAATTAATTCTTTCAATAGCAATTGGAATTCTTATAGGAATAGTGACAGGCCTCACACCAGGAGTTCATATAAATATGGTTTCTCTAGTAGTCTATAACATGAGCGCATTTCTAATAAAAAATTATTCTGTAAGCGTGATAAGTCTTGTAGTTTTTATAATTGCTGTCGGAATAACGCACACATTTCTCGATTCAATACCATCGATATTTCTCGGAGCGCCAAACGATTCCACAGCTCTTGGGATTCTCCCAGGGCACAGATACTTGCTTTCGGGAAATGGTCTTATGGCAGTAAAACTCTTCACCATAGGATCGTTCTTTGGGCTTCTCTTCGGAATAGCGATGTTTCCAATATTTTATTTTTTGACAAAAAATTATTATGACTTTATCGCACAATATTCTGCATACATTTTGATAGCTGCAACATTATTTATGGTTTATCGGGATAAGAAAAAGTCTTGGGCGATATTTGTCGTTATATTAAGTTCAGTATTTGGTTTTGCAGTATTTAGCCTCAATATTAAAGACCCGCTCTTTCCTATGCTCTCAGGATTGTTTGGAATTTCAACTCTTATAATAAGTCTAAATGATGAAAACAACATCCCAAAGCAAAATGATGAAAACTATACCAAACTCGACAAGAAACAGACAATCATGAGCCTCATTGCAGGAAATATATCGTCATTTATTGTCTCAACATTGCCTGGGCTTTCAAGCAGCATCGCAGCAGTAATAAGCATACAGTTCATAAAAAATATCGGCGACAAAGGATTCATGATACTTCTTGGATGCATAGGCACAAGCAGCTTTATACTAAGTCTTGTGGCGCTGTATACAATTGACAAAGCGAGAAACGGCGCAGTGATAATAATATCAAAGCTTCTTCCTGAAACTACGATTGAAATAGTAGTTATACTCCTAATTACAGCAATTATTGCCAGCGCCATATCAACCGTCTTATCCCTTAGCATCGGAAGAAAATTCTCAAAGCTAATAACAAAAATAAATTACAAAAATTTAGTGAAAACAATAATGATATTTGTTGCTTTTCTAGTGACGATCATGACAGGATGGAAAGGCCTGATAGTGCTTGCGACATCAACAGCAATTGGTTTGATTCCAGGCATCGTAAAAGTTCAAAGAACACATTCAATGGCATGCATAATAGTTCCTGTTATCTTATACTTATTATAAATTTGGCTTTGTGTAAAATTGCTGCAATGCCAATGTGCGAGCATATTATTTTCTTTTATTGAAAAAATTCTTGCAGGATTGCAAGTGGCAAGAATTTTCTAAGACAATACAAGAGAATGCGAAGCGGCATCAGCAAATAGATTTACACAAAGTCTAGTAGGCGTAAGCTTTCCTCACTATATTCAGAACTGTTGCGTTGCTACGCAACATTTATAAATAACCATTTTTTCCGTATTAGCATGGAAGGAACAATAGTTAACTATAGAAGAAACAGCACAGGCCAAAAACAAAATCATTTGATTGTAAAGGTCTCAAGCGTTGATTCTAAGGACAAAGCATCAAAATTAATAGGCAAGAAAGTAGTTTACAATACTGGAAAGAAGGATATT
>DASPMU010000058.1:0-6704 GCA_035626895.1 Alphaproteobacteria bacterium | reverse complement strand
ATACGATAAAAGCCTTGTTTTAATTGAATCGCCAGGACCAAATACAAACAAGCCCCTCCATCTTGGGCATTTGAGAAATATGCTTTTAGGACAAAGCATCTACAACATATTAAAATTCATAGGAAAAAATCCTCATATTGTAAATGTCGTCAATGACAGGGGAGTCCACATCTGCAAATCTATGCTTGCATACGAGAAACTTGGAGGAAATGAGACTCCCGAAAATACGCATATAAAATCAGATCATTTCGTCGGAGCTTATTACGTGAAATACGGCCAGATCGAAAAAGAAAATCCCGGGGAGGCAGAAAAAGCAATCCAGGACATACTGGTTCAATGGGAAAACAATGATCCTAAAGTCCGGGCCCTGTGGGCAAAGATGAATTCTTGGGCATTAAGCGGATTTAGAGAGACGTACAAAAAACTAGGATTCAAAATAGATAAAGAATATCTTGAAAGCGAGACTTACACCCATGGAAAGGAAATAATACTCAAAGGATTTGAAGACGGAGTCTTTGAAAAAGATGACAAAGATGCAATCATAATAAATCTCGAAAGCAAGAATTTAGGAAAGAAAGTTCTTCTTCGAGGCAACGGAACATCCGTCTATATAACTCAAGATATCTACATGGCAAAGAAAAGATATGATGATTACAAATTTGACGAGATGATCTATATTGTCGGAAATGAACAGGAATACCACTTCAAAGTATTGTTTGAAATATTCAAGAGTCTGGGATGGAAATTCGGCGATAAATGCCACCACTTCTCATACGGAATGGTAGAACTTCCTGAAGGAAAGATGAAGTCAAGGGAAGGAAATGTCATCGATACAGATAATCTGATTGCAGAAGTTACAGAAATGTGCAGGGAAGAATTAATCAAAAGATATGAAAATAAATTAACAGAACCAGATCTTGAAGAGAGATCAGACATCATCGCAATGTCGGCAATAAGATTTTTCTTCTTGAAATTTGACCCTCTGAGAAATTTCGTATACAATCCTAAAGAATCACTAAGCTTCGACGGAGAAACAGGCCCTTATGTAGAATACAGCTACGCCAGGATAAATTCTATTTTCAGGAAATTCTCTGAAAGGGAAAATATTGATTTGTCAGATAAATCCAGTTCGGAAAACTATTTCAAGCATGTTGATTCGAAATTGCTTGCTCAGGCAAACGAATTAGAATTAGTCAAGATGCTAGATAAATTCCCATCTGTCGTCAAGAGTGCTGCAGATGATTTCAAGCCATCAAACATTGCAAGATATTTGCTTGATCTTTCACAGAAATTCAACGAGTTTTATCATTCAAACCAGATATTAAATTCTCCAGACAAGGAATTGATGAAATCAAGATTATATCTTATATTTAATATTCACACAGTCCTCAAGAAAGGACTGGAATTATTGAACATTTCTGTAGTGGAAGAGATGTGATTTTAGAAATATAAAATAAAATGGAACTATCAAATCTAGAAAAAAATATTCCTCCATCAGTGTACAATCATTTGAAGGATAGGATAAAGACATTTAGGCCTGCACAATACAAGGCAATAGATGCAGGAATCTTCCAGGACAAGAATCTTTTGATATGCACTCCTACAGCTTCAGGAAAGACACTTGTTGCAGAGCTTGCAATAATGAACGCAATATTTCATGACAAGGGAAAATGCGTCTACGTAGTTCCGCTAAAAGCGTTGGCGTCGGAAAAATACGAGCATTTCAAGAAAATGCACAAGTTCAAGACTGCAATAACTTCCGGCGACGTAGATAGTGATGATTCTTATCTCGAGAAATATGATCTGATCATAACAACATCGGAGAAATTCGACTCTCTGATAAGACATAAAACGCCATGGCTCAAGCAAGTCAAAGTAGTGGTAATCGATGAAATACATCTACTAAATGATTCTTCAAGAGGACCAACTCTTGAGATATTAATAACGATACTAAAACGAATTCTAAAAGATCTGCAAATAGTAGGCTTGAGCGCGACGATAGGAAATCCTGTCGAACTTGCAGAATGGCTTAATGCCGAATTAATAATGGATGATTGGCGTCCTGTAGAATTAAAGAAAGGAATATACATGGACGGAAAGATCGAGTATTATACTTGAGATTTATTTAAAGTTTAGAATTTTAACGTAAAAATTAGTGAACAGAACTAGGAATAGTTAGCTGACTCTCGTTGTAAATAAAGCCCTTTTTATCATAATTTTCAAAAAAAACCGGATTCAATGCAGTTATGGAATTAAGCCCGGATACAAAATTATCGACTTGATGCTGGGATCTGACAAATCTTGAGGCAACTATATCTTCAGCATCACAATGAGTATCTTCCTGATGCTCATCTTTATATTTTTTCAAATAAGGAGTTGTTACATAAAGTTTTCCAATATTACATAAATATTGCCTTTTGTTTGTGTTTCTTATTCTTTCTGTAAGGCCAAGATTATCTATAGTGATTCCATTATCAGCAGAATCTACAAATTTGACTCTCTTAGGCCTTTTGTTATTAAGTTTCTTGAAAGAATCCATACCATACAAGATATATAATGCTTCATCAAGATCATCAAATATGCTGATTGAAAGAGCAAGTTTATTTTCGTTTATCCTGAGAAAATTTGCAAAATTTAGCATTTTTTCTGCTAATCTAGAATTAGGGTTAAGATTATATTGTTTTTCAATAAAGTGCAATAATTCATCCATGATAGCAGGCAATTTTTCTTTTTTAAAATAAGATTTAGCAGCATTTGCAATAAGACTATAATCATTTGTTATCGCTAGTACATCATTTCTAAATTTTTCAGGTATTTCTCTTTCCAAAAAAGAATCGTACTCGCTTATTTTCTGGCACCTATCTTCAATAGTATCATGCAGGGCCCCAACTACAGCAGTATTTATGCCTTCTTCATGGCCGAGGCCTTCTTTCTCAGCAACTATTTGGCTTGTAGCAGCGACCCTGTTTAGATGAGTCGGAGAAGGTATTTTTTCCTTACGTACACTCCCCTCAGTAATTTCAATCGTATAAATCCTGTGAATATCCTTTGAAGAATCTCCATAAATTTGTTCAAGCTGCATCAGGTCTGGAACTCTACCCATAGAAAGCTTAGATTGTATTTCTATATAAGAAGAATCCTTATTAATTTCGTCTCTGGCATCAGAAATAATTCTTGGCGCTTTAGGATTATGCTCTCTCAACTTACCGTCGAAAAAATCAAGAGTATAAAAGGAATCTAAAATATTAAGAAGATTTTTAGTAATAGTTGTTCCGAATAAATAATTCATAGATTTTACATCAGGGTCTTTAAGTAAAATAGATCTAACCATATCAAGAGCATACGGATAACTAGGGTCTCTATGCAAAGAATTCACAAATCCAGTTTTTCGCTCTAAGTTTTCCATATAACTCCCAACAATATATCAAATATGCAATATATAGGATTAGCTTATAAAGAGAGAAACAAAATTTGATTTAAAAGGTTAATGAGAGATACCTTATAGGATGTATATCGCAGGATGCTTTATAAAGCATCAAAGTGAATCTAAATGACAATTAATGAGCGCGTGAGGATTTTCCTGCGCCTTTTTACACGAAAAAAGTCGCGTCAAAAAGAAGTCGCCAAGCGACAGAAAATAAATAAGAATGAGCGCGTGAGGATTTGAACCCCACTTTGCCGGTCCGAAGCCGGCCGTACTATCCAAGCTATACTACGCGCCCGTAACAGTGTGAAGAAGCGTAGTCCGGAATGCAATGACTGTACTACGCGCCCTTGATAAAGAATAGAACACTGCTAAGTGTTTATATAATTAATGATAAAAATCAAGAAATAAAAGTTTATTCAACTTTTTCAAGAGTGATTTCGATTGTTGAAACCCGAACATCTCGGCCTTCTTTGTTCTTGAATTCCTCTGAGTTAGTTCGTATCTCCCTGACGCGAACCCTGTCCTTCAAGAATCTTTTTGTTGTGACTTCGACAATATCAACAGCCTTGCTGATGAATTTTCCTCTTGCTTTTAGAAATACTTCGCTAGCGTTCTTAGTTGTGAACTGCATGACTAGACTTGTGACATAATTCATAAATGGCTTAGTTCCGACAAACACTGTGTTGTCTTTCTCATCTTCCATTGTAGTCACCCTCACAGATATGTTTATCTGTATGTTTCTTATCTATCAGTTTTCTTAAGTCTTGTAGCATATCCAGCAATGATATTTCTCATTTTTTTAGAACTGATCTTTGCTTTGCCATCTAATATGCGCTTGTTATCGTTAAAGTCTGTAGTGAATTCTTCACCGTGCTTTTCCATTAATTCTTCTGTTGTTCTTTTGATAAGCATTGTCTTTATTCTGCCCATAGTTAATCCCTCTAATCCTAGAAATAAAACGTGGTTTATAAATGTTCCGCAGGAACATCTCTGAATGAAATGAAGAAATCTTATGCTTAAAAAGCATAGGAAAATGCCAGACTTATACATCCTTGCTATACATTTTCTGAAGTCTCACATATTCAACCTTATCAGATACTACTTTTGGAACTACTGCTGCTGTGAGTTCTTTCCACAAATATTCAGGGCTGAGCCTCTTGCGAGGATTGCTGCTGGGCTTTGGCTCATAAGAAAGTTTTGTGCAAAAAGCAAATTCATATGATTGCTGAGATGCATCTCCAGAAACATAATATTTTTCGCCTCGTTGATAAGAATAAATTGTTATATCTTTTGCAAGAGATTCAAGGTCTTTTTTTATCTGCTTCACATACGTTTCTTTATGCGCATGTTCATGTAGTCCCACTTCGAAATCCACTTTTTGCTTTGTTTGTTTTTTGTTTTTTGACATTTTCTTCCCTAGTAATTTCCCAAAAACAGACCATTTCGCGTAAGGAATCTTCTGGTTCTCAGATATCCTTAAGAGTTGGTTGTACTTTGCAACCCTGTCAGTTCTTGCAGGAGCGCCAAGCTTTATATGGCCGCATCCGAGGCCTACAGCAAGATCAGATATGAATGTATCTTCCGATTCGCCTGATCTGTGGCTTACCATTACAATCCATCCTGCGGACTTTGCCATGTTTGCAGCATTTATTGATTCTGTTATTGTTCCGATCTGGTTGATTTTGAGTAGCAAGCCGTTGCATAATTTCTTTTCAACTGCCATCTTTATTCTTTCAGGATTTGTTACTAGAAGATCATCTCCAATAATTTTTACTCCGATTTTTTTTGCTTTTGCAAGAAGCTTGTTCCATGACTCAAAATCATCCTGGTCAAATGGATCTTCAAGTGTTGCGATAGGATACTTTTTCATTAAAGAATAATAGTAGTCAACAAGCTGGTCTTTAGTATAAGGCTTATCCATTGTATAGATTCCATCTTTCTCATTGTAGAACTCTGAGGCTGCTGCGTCAATTGATATCTTGACTTTTCCTGCGTAGCCTGCCTTCTTGATTGCGTCAACCAGTAAATCTAAAGCCTGCTCTGGAGTGTTCAAGTTAGGAGCAAATCCTCCTTCATCCCCGACATTGACAGCTGTCTTTCCGTATCTTTCTTCAATCAATCTTTTCAGGATGTGATAGATTTCAGCAGTCATGCGCACTGCGTCATCAAATGTCTTTGCATAGACTGGAGTTACCATGAACTCTTGTATCTTAAGATTTGATCCTGCATGTTTTCCGCCATTAATTACATTTGCAAAAGGAACCGGGATAGAATAGTTTCTTACATAATTCTTCTCATCATGCGCAAATATTCTTGCAATATATTCATGAAGCTCGAACCCTAAAATTTTAGCGTTGAGCCTGCATGCAGCCATACTAACGCCAAGAATTGCATTTGCTCCAAGTTTTGATTTATTTGGAGTTCCGTCAAGTTTTATCAAAGCTTCATCAATCGACTTTTGATCATAGAATTCAATACCGACAATTGCCTTTGAGATAATCTTATTGACATTGTCAACTGCTTTCTGGACTGACTTGCCACCGTATGATTTTCCGCCATCTCGCAGCTCTAGAGCTTCATACTTTCCAGTGCTTGCGCCGCTTGGAACAATTGCTCTAGTTGATAATGAGTTAGACCATGCCTCAACTTCAATAGTCGGATTCCCCCTTGAATCTAGAATCTGTCTTGCAAAAAGTTTTGTTATTTTCAAATTTGACACCCCTTGAACTTAGCTGTTATTATAATACAAATACGAATAAGAGATATATAAATATTTTGGATAAAGAATAATTAAAGAATTGAAAGAAAAATAATTAGAAAAAAATTATCAAAGCTTATCTTGGCTTTGAAGTTATAGACACTAAGATCTGTTCATTTAATCTGCTTTCAGGATTAGTGTAGTTGAATACAATATCTCCCTTGACAATATTCAGATTAGTGAATGGACAGTTGCTCAGGTTGATGCTTATACCTTGGCCTGCAGGAACTGTTGCTGTAGTGTTAGTACAATATGGAACTCCTTGAGCACATAAAGATGTTACAGTGCATCCAGCAAGCGAGCCGGATAAGACTGCTCCAGCGTTAGCACCGTTGCCAGTCAATAAAACGCTATAGCCTTGACCATTGATCAATGAGAATACTGTGCTTCCAGATGCAGTTGTTGTTGGCTTTCCAGGGCACGAAAAAGGAGCCGAAGCAAGACAAGTATCAGGAGTAAACCTAGAAGGATTCAAAACTCCAAAATACGACAAAGCGCCAATAGCAGCCAAAACTACCA
>DASPMU010000057.1:0-10140 GCA_035626895.1 Alphaproteobacteria bacterium | reverse complement strand
TATTCTGTACTAAGAAGAAATAATATAACTGTCGTATATTTGCATCTAGGTGAGAATCAGGGTGATGCACTTCAAGAAGTTGCATCTAAAAATCCTGACATAAAATTTGTCTTCCATGGCGATCAACTTATAGATTGCGCTGAATGTGACGGGACTCATAGCAAGGTTGCAGAAATCCTGGAAAATAATCCAAATGTTTATTATGGTGTTGACGAGATTTATGGGGGAGAGTGGCTATTAAAACCAGGAGCAAACAAAGAAGATTTCCTAAAGCACTTTGAAAATTATGAGCCGCTCCTTGAGGAAGATTTGTCTAAGTTTAAGGATTTTATAGAGTCGTATCCCGACCAGGTAATATGGGGAACTGATAGGGGAGTATCAACTTCATGGGATACAGATCCTGATGTTGCTTTGGTTCTCAATGATTATGCTCGAGCTTTCATAGGCAGGCTAGATCCATCTGTCCAAGAAAAATTTGCCTACAAAAATGCGGAAGCGATTACTCAAACTAATAGAAATTAGAAAATAAAATTAAATATCCAGATTCGTGACTTCCTTTGCATGAGTCTCGATGAAAGTCTTTCTCGGAGCAACTTCATCGCCCATCAAAGTCTCAAATATCCTGTCTGCTTCTACCGCATCTTCAATATTTACTTTCTTTATAGTTCGGCTTGCAGGATCCATTGTCGTCTCCCATAATTGTTCTGGGTTCATCTCTCCCAAACCTTTGTATCTTTGGATGTTCACATCATTGCCTATTTTTGCAAGAAGTTCTTCTTTTTCCCTGTCTGTTAAGCAATAATATTTCTGGTTGCCTTTCTTTATCATGTATAATGGCGGCTGGGCTAGGTAGATGTTTCCGTTATCTAAAAGCGGCTTCATGTATCTGTAGAAGAATGTTAGCATCAATGTTCTGATGTGTGATCCGTCTACATCCGAATCTGCCATTATTATTATCTTGTGATATCTTAGCTTTTGAGGATTGAATTCTTCAGCAATTCCAGTTCCTACTGCAGTTATTATATTAGATATCTGCTCGCTAGTTATTACTTTTGATAATCTTGCTTTTTCTACATTGAGGATTTTTCCTCTTAGTGGAAGGATCGCCTGGAACTCCCTGTTTCTTCCCTGCTTTGCTGATCCGCCTGCAGAGTCTCCCTCTACAATGAATATTTCTGCTTTTGCAGGATCGCTCTCTGAACAATCAGCAAGTTTTCCTGGAAGCGTGCTGAATTCAAGGACTGATTTTCTTCTTGTGAGTTCTCTTGCTTTTCTTGCAGCTTCCCTTGCTCTAGCTGCAAGCATTGCCTTGTCAATTATTAATAATGCAATTTTTGGGTTTTCTTCAAGATATGTTGTGAGTGCTGCGCTTACGACGCTGTCAACTATTCCTTTTACGTCGCTGTTTCCTAGCTTTGTCTTTGTCTGGCCTTCGAATTGAGGCTCTGGAACTTTCACAGATATTACTGCTCCAAGCCCTTCTCTTACATCTTCGCTGCTTAACTTTTCTTTTTCCTTGAAAGTCGAGCTCTTTTCTATGTAATTATTCAGTGTTCTGGTGAGCGCAGTCTTGAATCCTACAAGATGCGTTCCGCCTTCTATTGTATTGATATTGTTGACAAAACTATATACTGTTTCGTTGTAGCTGTCTGAATATTGCAAAGCAACCTCGACTTCTACTTTATCTTTTGATTTACTCATGTAGACTGGAGGAGTGTGTATTGCTTTCTTGTTTTTATTGATGAATTCTACAAAGCTTACGATTCCTCCTTCATAATAATATTCTTTCTCTTGGCTCTTTACATTTCCTTCAGTATCTCTTTCGTCAGTTTCTATTCTTTCATCTCGCAAAAGAATTCTGATTCCTCTGTTCAAGAATGCAAGCTCTCTAAGTCTTGTCTCGAGTACTTGGAAGTCGTAGACTGTCTCTGTAAATATTGTGTCATCAGGCCAGAAATGTACTGTTGTTCCAGTATCAGCCGGATTACATTCGCCAATTACTATTAACTTGTCTTGCGGGATTCCGATTGAATAGTTTTGAGTATGAATTTTTCCATCTCTTTTTACTGTTACTTGAAGCTTTTTAGATAACGCAGAAACAACACTTAAACCTACTCCGTGAAGTCCTCCGGAAACTTTATACGTGCTCTTGTCGAATTTTCCTCCTGCATGAAGCTTGGTCAAAGCTACTTCAACAGCCGACATATTATATTTAGGATGGATATCTGTCGGAATTCCTCTTCCATTATCGATTACTGTTATAGAATTATCTTTTCCGATCACTACAGTTATCTTAGTGCAGAATCCTGCAAGAGCCTCATCAATGCTGTTATCGACGATTTCATAAACTAGATGATGAAGTCCTCTGCTTGAAGTGCTTCCGATATACATGCCCGGTCTTTTTCTCACTGCTTCAAGGCCTTCAAGGACTACGATGTTTCCTGCATCATAATTTTTATTATTAGAATTATTGCTATTGTTTGAATTTTCTTCGCTCATCTTTAACTCCCCACTAAATTTTATTATAATAATTATTTATTTTTCTTTAGCTCTTCTAATAAAATAGAGATTATGGTTGTTTATAAATGTTGCTGTTGGTTTTTTGGATGTTTTTCCGTCGAGAAATTCATTTTGTAGATTTGCGTTTTCCTGAGATTTTGGCTGTCATTTTTTCAGGAATTTTTTATTTTTTCAAAGTATAATTGAAAATAAAATACAAAATAAAATAAAAAAATAATTTTTTAAAATATTTTTAGCTTGTTTCGATAAATTTTTTTCTCGACGAGAATTTGCATTTTTTTGATTGAAAAACGCTTTCAGCGTCGATACGTTAAATAAGAAACTATATAAATAAGTTAATCAATAGTTTAATATAAAAAATTCGGAATTAATTTTTCCGACGATAAAAATCATCAAGATTTTTGTTGAAAATCATTGTGAATTTTTTTCACGCTGGTGAATTTGTATATGTTTGTTAAACAAAATCTAAAAAAATATAAAATTTCATTGAAAAAAACATTTTCGACTGGATTGTTCGGAGATGCTTCAGAAGGATTCTATAATTTCTATCTATCGAATTTTATTTTGACTAATAGAATAAATAATAGATTATCCGTGGTGAGTTCCTAATGAAAGTTGCAATATTATCTAATATTTTCAAGAATAATTCAAACTTCAAGGAAGTAGAAGATGACTTGACTGAAATAGGCGCAGCTGTAAAGAAAGCGCTGGAACTTGCAGGCCACGAAGCTATATTTTTTGATGTAAATGAGACTACTTTTGAGCAATTAAGGAACTCTGATGTTGAATTTGCATTCAATGTATGCGAGCGGTTCAATGGCAGCAGCTTGTTTGAACCTCACATTGCGTCAATGCTTGAACTGCTTAACATTCCTTATACTGGATCAGGTCCATTGACACTTGCAACTTGCATAAATAAAGTAAGAGTCAAGGAAATCCTTATGCATCATGGTATCTTGACTCCTAATTACCAAGTATTCTATTCAAGAAACAAGAAATTAGATACAGAACTTAAGTTCCCATTAATAGTTAAACCTGTATGCATGGATAACAGCATCGGAATAACTAACGACGCAGTTGTTCGAAATGAGGAAGAACTAAGAAGCAGGATCAGCTATATATTAAGGACATACGATCAGCCAGCTTTGGTTGAAGAATATATTGATGGCAGAGAGATTACTGTCGGAGTTCTAGGAAACGGCAGAACTGGGACTGTCCTCCCGCTTTCAGAGATCAAATTCAATAATGTAAGCGCAGAAGATGATACAAAAATATACAGTTACGAGGCAAAGTGGCTTAAGGAGACTGAGTCATGGAAGGGAATCCAGATAGAATGCCCTGCCGATCTTCCAAAGTATCAGGAATATCGAATCAAGAGAATTGCTCTTCAAGTTTATCAGATACTCGGATGCAGAGATTACGGAAGAATTGATTTCAGAGTCAGTAAGGAGGGAGTTCCTTACGTACTTGAATTAAATCCAAACCCTGGAATCAGCCCATCATTAAACATGGACGATCAGCCTGATTTCATCCCGTATTCTGCTAACAAGGCAGGAATGACTTACGATGAACTGATAGTTAGGATATTTAACGAAGCTCTTGAGAGAAACAACATGACTATCAAAGTTATGCAGCTTCCAAAGACAGCAACAACAGCTCAGGCAACTCCTGCTGTAGAGGCAGAGAAGACAGTAAAAGTTGAGCCTAAGATAACTTTGACAAGTGCAATTTCAACAGCTAGTGAAGAAAAAGCAAAAGCGAAGACAGATATAACAAAATAAATCTTTTAATGTATTTTAGTGATTAGCAGTATTCTTAAGAATTGACTTGATTGATTGGGGAAAAATGCAAAATAATATGCAACTAAACAATATTAACATAATAACTGATGTAAAATCAGAAGAAAATAGAGAACTTCTTCAGAGAGTGCTCTCTAGGCATGGATGCGCAGCTGAACATAATTATTACTGCTATTTGTACACTATGGACAAATCAGAGAAGCCTTACGTTGCAGTGTTTGAAGATGACATGGCAATCTTTGCTAAGAAAGATACAAACGATAATAGCATACGAGTCTTTACAGAAATACTTGCTCCATCGGAGAAAAAACCTGAAGTCTTGAAGAATTTCCTGAATCATTTATACGAGAATGCAGATAAAGAAAAGCCAAAGAAAGTATGGCTTGAACTAACTCCTGACACTAGAAAGTCTGTTTTGAAGGAGCTAGATAATACTAATTATAAGATAAACAAGATAAATTATACTCTAATCTGGCCAATATTTGAAATGGATAAATGGAATGGCGAATCGATGGCTGGCGGCGAGTGGAAAGATATTAGATATTACTGGAATAGATTCTTCAGGGATCACAAAGTCGAATTTGTCAGTGCAGACAAAGTCCCCAAAGAAGATTTGAAAAAATTAGTGTTGGAATGGAAAGAATCAAGAACAACAGGCGACAAAGCCTATACAGATTATTATATGAACGCAATTGATACTAACTTTGAAGGCTATGATCATAATTGGGTAATGCTTGTCGATGGAAAAGTCGCTGCCCTGACAGCAGGATTCAAGTCAAACACAGGATATTATTCATCCGTTGGACTCTATAGCAAGTCAATTGACAGGTCAAACGAGATTGCAAACATGTATGACTTAATCAATTTGAAGAAATTAGGCTATAGCTTAGTTGATTTTGGTGGAGTAGAAAAAAAGAGTCTAGAATTCAAGAAAAAATTCAAGCCGACAGGATTCTACAAGACGCACGTCTTCTCGATAGTTAGAAAGAATTAGTTCTGGAAAATTTCTGGTTAGATAAATTGCCAACGCTCGCATTCCAGTATGTTATCGTGTGCCGCCTACGAGTCTAGACGCAATGGCTTATTTATCACAGCGCTCGCTAGGTGGCAATTATATAGGAACCAAGGCTGCATAGAATAATATTAATAAACACCATAATAGTCCGATAACCATGCCTGAATCAAGAGTATTATTCGATGATGTCACATTGTTCTATGATGTCGAGTCAAAGGAATGCAAGGAATTAGTTGAAAAAGCAATAAAGAAGAACGGGTTTGCCCCTGAGCATAATTATGATTATTTCATCTCTCACAAATCTGATGAGATGATTCCGATTTTTGTTGATTTCGGGAATGATTGCGGCCTTTTTGCTGTCGAATGGGATGATAATTCTTATCAAATCATTTCTGAAATAATCGCTCCGAAAGAAGAAAGAGCTGAACTTGCAATGAAATTCTTTGACATTGTACTTAATAGGCTAAACGCTAAGAAGATACTTGTTGAATTTCCTCCGGAATTGCGCAAAGAGCTTCTTAAGAAGTCTAAAACTACGAAGATAAAACTCGGAGCAGTAACCAATCATTTCTATACTCCGATGATTTCGATTACTAATTGGGATCCAACATTAGAGGGCTCAAAGTTCAGTAATCTAAGAAAAGCAAAGAATAGATTCTTCAGGAGTTTCAAAGTTGAGATATTGAAGAAAGATGAATTATTGTCTGTTGACATAAAAGAGTTTGAAAGAATAATCAATGACTGGAAAAAGGGAAGAAAGAGTTCAGACAAAGCGTACACTGATGATTATATAGAATTTTTCAGAAATAAGTTTAAGGGATCGGCTTGTCATATAGGTTTGAAGTTAAACGGGAAACTCTGCGGCGTATCTGCAGGATGGGCAGTTCCAGGAACTTCCGGCAAGACGGTCTATTACGCGATAAACTTGCATGATTATTCTGTGCAGGAACTTGGAGATTTCTTGACATTGTTATTTTTTGATGAACTTAAAGCAGAAGGTTTTGAGAACTTAGATTTCGGAAGCAGCGATGAACGCCTGCTCGCGTACAAGAAGAAATTTGGAATTTCTTCACAATATGATACATTAGTATTTTATGTAAAGCTTGATAAAGAAAATAATATTTCTCGAAGTGATTCACAATGACTATCAATATGAAAGCAATGGATGAGACTTGGAAGAGCCAGTTTGATTCCAGGGCTAAAAGAGAGGATATGCCGGATTATAAGAAATCTTGCTGGACTAAAGAAGGCTTTGAAGAGTTGCTGCATTTGACTATGAAATTTGTAGATAATATCAAAGAAGCAGATCCGACTTTGGAAACTATTCTTGACGTCGGATGCGGCCCGGGGATATATGCTAAAGCGCTGCATGATAAAGGCTACAAGATAACTGGAATCGATTATTCAGAAGAAACAATAAATCTTGCAAAATCAAAATATCCAAAGATACATTTTGAAATCGGAAGCGGATACGACCTTAAATTCAAAGACAAAAGCTTTGATTTAATCATCTCAATCGGAGCGCTCCAATGCCTGGTCGATTATGAAAAATTCTTGAACGAAATCTCAAGAGTTGCAGGAAAATACTTGATAATATCAACTCTCTGGCGCGAGGATGACGGACGAAATCCGACTGAAATTCTAAAGAAGCAACTAATGGAAGATTCCTGGCCAACAAGATGCTACAATCCTTCAGAGATCTTGCCTATACTTGAGAAACACGGTTTCGAATCATTTGCCGTAATACGCGATAATCCAGAAACAGGCAAAGAAATAAAGGACGGGTATTTTATAATTGCTGAGAGATAGAGTAAATTTAAATAGTTCTTTAATTCGTTAATATTGTGGCCGAAAAATACAAAGAATACAAATCAGCTGAGAGATATGATATTATTGTGTTGTTGAATGGTTTTTTCTCAGTACTTCTTTTTATGATTATTATTCTCTATAATAAGACGGGGTGGTTAATTTATACAGCTGCTTTTGTATATCTAATAGTTACTCTATATTTAGTTATGGTCCGCGAGATTTTTAAGAGACGTTCAATTCCTAATATTAAAATAGCAAAAAATCATTTTATACTTATTGATCCAAAAACGAAAAAAGAACGTATCATAAAAAAGAAAGATATTAAAAAATCATTTCTTAAAAATGTATTAGCGGATAAGACTTTGCGTATAATTTTAAAAGATCCTTTATATCATATAAAACAAGACATAAAAAATAATAATGTAGTAGAAGCAAACATATTTCTTAATTTATTTGTTTATATTCTTCTGCGACGAAAAATGAATATAACTCTTAAAGATTTTCTTTCAAAGGATAAGAAAGTCATATTAGCTAATTGTATAAAGTTTTCTAAGCTCTCCGATGAAGACAGAATTTGTGATATTGTATTAGCAATAACTTATTATTCTAATCATAAAGAATTAATCAAGGATTTAGAACCTTTTATAATTTCTAAGCCTTCCTAGCAGTAATTCCAATCACTGGCAAATGCTCTCTATCGAAATAATCTTTCCAGAAATCTTTATCTGCTCCAGGGTATAATTCTAGAGGTTCCCATTTGAAATCCCTGAAGCCTGCTTTAGTAAATGCTTCTTCATGCCTCTTGGGGCTGATGTAATAATTGATTATGTCTTCATCTATTGCAGGCCTATAATCATAGATTATTTTATCTCCTTCATTAGTTCCTGTGATTATTTTTCTAAAACCGTATTTTGTGAAGTCTCCGCCTTTAATATCAAAAGGATTGCTATTATATACAACAACAGTTCCTCCGGGTTTTAGATATGATGCTGTCTTTTCACATTGCTTTAGCAATTGATCAAAAGATTTTGCATTGTTTAGAAGATAAGATAATATTGCGACATCAAAAGATTCTCTCCCATTAAGATCTTCAATAAATCCCAGCTTATAATCTATAGTCTCTACATAGAATGGATTTAATTTATTGGCGATTTGGATCATTTCTGGTTTTCCGTCAATTCCAAGGATATATTCTGCGCCATAGTCTGCTGCAAGTCTTGAAATTGCGCCATCACCACATCCGATATCTACAAATCTTCTTCCGGCAATATCAATATGCCTGAATATATTATAAGGCTTGAGCTTGGTTTCAGCAAGAATTGTATTTACTAAATCAGTATGTTCTTTTGCGCTATATTTTACTTCACGAGGGTCTTTATCCATAATTAAGGGAACCTTCTTAGAATTATAAATTTAATCAAGAACTAAGCCTCTGACGAGACAATTTCACTTCGCTCGTTGCCTCGCCAAAGTCTTTCGTTTTACTTAAGCCCTTGACGAGAGTTGCACTCGTGACCTGCTGCTTACGAAGCAGCCGCAATAGCTACTATGCTACAAGGGCATTTAATAGAATTTGTGGTTGCAGATTAGCTTATAAATTTAGCTTCTCTTTGATTTCGGTCGTAGAAAATCTTGACTGGCACTCGTTGCAGACTCCTTTCTTTTTCTTTCCTGTTCCAAAAGTAGTGCCGACTATCTTGTTCATGAATGTTGTTGCTATCTTTTTGGAGCATATTTCGCATTTCATTTTCTTTTTAGTCTAGGTTTTGGCTCTTGATCGACTTCCTGGGTTTCTATTGCAAGAAGCATTTTTTCAAGCTCGTCGAAAACTTTCTTTAATTCAACTAAATCGGCTTCAAGTTCCCATGTCGTCTTGTTGTCTTTTTTCTCGTTGACGATTGCGATGTTGATCTTGTTTGCAAGCTTCTGCATGAATTCTAGGGATGATTGGATGTCTTCTTTTTTCTTGTATTTGCCTTTCTTTAGCGACTTGCGAATCTCTTCCATGCTCGCGCGTTCATGCTTCTCAAGTTCGTATGGAGTGTACGCTCTATCTTTCAGCTGCGTCTCAGATACACTCTTTAGATATTCTTCGCTTAATGGCATAGTATTATATAATGCGCGCTAGTTTAAAACTTTATTGCTCTGTCTGAATTGTTTTTCTCTTTCAAGAAGTTCAGGTATTCTTGGCCATTCATCTTCTGCAAGTATGTATCCGACGCATTTCTTTGTTCCGCATCTGCATCTGTGTGATATGAAATCTTCGACTTTATACTCGTCGACTTCAAAGCCGTAATTGTATGTTATTTCTTCGCCTTTCTTGATGTCTCGAAGAGTTATTATCCAGACGCTATTTTTCCCTATCTCGACTTCACAATTAGGATCGCAGGAGTGGTTTATGTATTTAGCGTCATTGTCTGGAAGATCTCCATCCAGGAATCTATCATCATCAAGCTGGAATATGTAAGTCAAAGCAAACTTTTCAGGATCTTTCCTATGCTTTTCTGCCGTCTGATCCATGAGCATATCGCTTTCTTCTTTAGTCATGATTATTCCGGTATATTCCATTATGACTGTTCCCTTTGGAATGTCCTGAAGGGCGAATACTCCTTTATGGTGTATTCCCGATCTATCTACTTGCGCGTATTTCTTGTCTATGTTATATTCTGGTTTTTCCATCATCTCATCTCTTTAGGTATTATTTATGCTATTTTCTTTATTATATAGCAGCTCCTATGCTTGCCATTATTATGCTATAGATTACTATCAAAATTATAGAAACTCCAACTATTGAAAAATATGCGACTTTATTCCATGCCCATATTTTCGCGCCATCAAACATCAAGAATGGTATCATGTTGAACAATGCTAAAAACGCATTGATATAAAATCCCGATCTAACTATTTCTGTTAAGATTGAACTTGAGAAATTGACGAACAATAATGGAAGCATAAGTATTGCTATTAATATATTGGTGACTGGCCCAGCTGCTGCTA
>DASPMU010000056.1:0-7610 GCA_035626895.1 Alphaproteobacteria bacterium | reverse complement strand
TTCCCAAAGAATTATCTTTCTATGACACTGTCGAAGAAAACTTTGGAGTAGTTGAAATATGCCTATATTATTCTGCTCAAAGCGAAGCAATATATCAAAGGCAGAAAAAAAAGTATGAAGACAATCATCTTGTTTGCTATGAACCAAAGCTTGTCCGCGTAAAAAAGCAAGACATCAAGCATCTAAATAATTTCCCTTATCAGCTAGAAATAGACATATATCTTGCAAAAGATCCAAAAGAACATTATAGAGAATATGATCAGGCAAAAATCAGTAAAATCTTTACTCAAGTCCGAAAGAATCAGTAAACTCAGCGATCATCTTGTATCTTGATAAGTAATCGAATCCTTTTTGCGTCAAGGAATATGTCTTGCTGTCGCCATTGATATTTTCAACGAGAAATTCTTTTCCCATAAGTTCAGTTAAGTATTCTTCCATCATCTGGTGAGAGAGGTTCGACTTATAGAGAATATGAGTAGGCTTGATCTTGTTGTTCTTGTCATGAACAGCCTTCAATATGTCGTATATTATCCTGAGTCTATCTCTTTTTTTTGCCATTTTTAGTTCTGTCCAGATTTTTGCTTCTGCCTAGTCTTGATACAACTACCAGGTTCACAAGTATTATGAGATAGGCGACCATCTCCATGATGTGACCAATGAAATAGTACCATGCATTATTAGTTGACAATAAGTAGCTTACATATGCAGTGAATAGCAAAATCATTGCTATAAGCACAAGAAGCGTTGTCATCTTTTTATTATTGAAATAATTCCTGAAATAATATACCACGATAAATCCAAGGAGCAATGTTGACAATAGATACAACATGAATGTCTTGAATGGCGTGAAGTATAATGATGTAAATACTAATAGGAACATTAATATGAATGTCTGCAGGCTGTAAATCTTAAGCGCTACATACGCCAGGAGCAATATTCCAATCAGGAACAATATAGAATATACATAAGTTCCAAAAAGATTCAATAAATATAAATCCTGAATTTTCATGAGCAGGCATACTTCATCATCAAGCCTCAAGAATACTACAAGATTAAGCAATGCTCTTGCAAAATATGAAAGTCCTACAAATGTGAATGCCAGTGAGAATAATCTCAAATTTCTCTCTTGAGTGATCTTATAGATCTTCCAAGCATAGAATGAGACGCTAAATGTAATTATAGCAAATATCAGCTCTAGAGCGATATTATAACCATAGAACCATTCCGGTGTCAGTAATAGTGGACCCATATTAACTGGACTGTTTTGCGCTTTTTAAATATTATGGAAAACACTTGAGTTTTCCAGAACACGTAAACAAAGTTTACTTTTGTTATGGAAAAGAAGTATGATAAAGTAAGAAAATGAGTTTAAAAAAGAAAATATTAAATTTCAAGCTTCAAAGACCTGTTCTTATTCAAATCAACGAGTTTCTGTATGAAGTTCTCTTTTACAACACCAAACTTCACTGCTCCGTCAAGAGTTCTTACGGCAAGAGAATGATTTTCTATTTCTTTATCTCCTATTGTAATCATTACTGGAATATTCTGTAGCTGCGCATCCCTGACTTTCTTTGGAGTACTCTCTGTTCTTGAATCAACTTCAACGCGCAAGCCATGCCTGTCCATTTCAGCCTTTAAATCATTGCAGTATTCGATATGCCTATCAGCAATAGGCAATAATATCACTTGCACCGGAGATAGCCATAGAGGGAATTTTCCTGCGAAGTGTTCTATCATGAACGCTATAAATCTCTCATGGGTGCTTAATGGAGCCCTATAGATTACGAAAACTTCATTATTCTTATTTCCAGCATTATCTATATAATTAAGATTGAATCTTTTTTTAGCAGCGAAATCTAGCTGGACAGTTGACATTGTGTCTTCCTTGCCATAAACGTTCTTGAATTGAATGTCTATCTTTGGACCATAAAATGCAGCCTCATTGTCAGCCTCTACAAATTTCAATCCTGAATCCTGCAATGCTTTTCTTAAAACATCTTCGGAATATTCCCAATTTTCTGGCTCATCAATAAATTTCTCTTTATTCTCCTTTCCATGAAGAGAAAGTCTAAATGAATAATTAGAAAGTCCAAATACATCATAATAGTACTTTATCATTTTCATGACACTTTCTATTTCTGAGCCTATCTGCTCTTTAGTACAATATATATGAGCATCGTTCATCTTCATAGCACGTACTCTCTGAAGTCCTGTAAGAGTACCTGACAATTCATTTCTATGAACCATGCCGTATTCTGCAATTCTCAGAGGCATCTCCCTATAGCTTCGTGGCTTATATGAAAATATTAAATGATGCAGAGGGCAATTCATAGCCTTAAGATAATAAGCGCCATCATCCATCATCATTGCAGGATACATGCTATCTTCATAGTAAGGCAAATGTCCTGACTGTATGAATAATTCTTTTTTTGCAAGAACTGGAGTTGAAACCCTTACATAACCAAATTTCTTTTCTGTTTCTACAGCAAATTTTTCTATTTCTGACTTTATTATCTCGCCATTAGGAAGCCATATAGGAAGACCTTTCCCTATAGCATCAAAAACAGTAAATAACCCCATTTCTTCGCCGATCTTTCTATGATTTCTCTGTTCAGCTTCTTCCAGCATCTTCAAATGAGCATCAAGTTCTTTCTTGTCATTGAATGCAGTTCCGTAGATTCTTTGGAGTTGCTTGTTTTTTGCGTCAGCTCTCCAATATGCTCCTGCAACTTTCATCAGTTTGAATGCCTTGATTCTTGAAGTTCTTGGAACATGAGGTCCCCTGCATAAGTCCAGGAATTCTCCCTGGCGATACATGGAAATTATTTCTCCGTCTTTTAATTCATTGATTAGTTCAACTTTGAATTCATTATCCTTGAATATTTTCAAGCCTTCTTCCTTTGATATTTCTTCTCTTGAAACTTGAAGATCTTCCTTGATTATTTTGTCCATTTCTGCTTCAATCTTTGGAAAATCAGTTGTGCTGAATGTCTTTGTAGCGTCAATGTCATAATAAAATCCATCCTCAATCACTGGGCCGATTGTCAGTTTTATATTGCTTTCAGGATATAATCTTAGAATTGCCTGGGCCATCAAATGCGCAGAGCTATGCCTGATAACTTCAAGTCCTTCTTTATCTCTTCCTGTGAGAATCTGCAAGTTAGAATCATGTTCAATTTTATGAGAAAGATCAACTGCCTTGCCGTTGACTTTTGCAGCAACTGCTGCCATCGCGAGGCGCTCGCCGATCTTGCTTGCAACTTCAAAAGGAGTAACACCTTTTGGATATTCATGTGAGCTTCCGTCAGGCAAAGTTATTTTTACAGTCATTTGTACCTCGTCTCGTAATACAACTACGTATACGACATTGTTTTAATAATATAAAGAACTGGGAGTTGTTTTAAAATGTTTTGGAACTTATGGTTCCAAAGCCCGCAAATTACTAATTGTTGTGTTTAGATTAAATAATAAGTTAGCTTGGAGATTGTTCAGTATGAGACGTATTTTCAGCTTGTTCGTTTTCGAAAAAATATAACATCATTGTTCCAAGTAGTAATATTCCTCCAATCAAAAGAGGCAAGAAACTTCTCTGTGAAGGAGACTTTGATGCAAGCGTCTTAGTTATATTAAATTCACGATCAATTTTTTCAATATTTTCTTTTTTTAGCTGCTTCAAGTCGGTAATTACTTGCTCCCTGTATGCAACCATTTCATTTATTAGTTCATGCTCAATTGCAGGCAATTCTCCCTGACCGTTGCCTTTGCCGTCAACTACAAATCTCTCAAGAGTTTTAAAATAAGGATAACCGCTCGATCTTTTTTTATTATATACGGCGTCATAAATAGTCGCATAGAGCTGTTTTATAGGAACGTTTTTCGCGCTGACATTCCTGGAGAGCACAGCCGATTTATCGAGTTCCCCTTTCAAATCATATAACAGCTTGAATTTATGGACGTAATTATAATTAGGGCCGACGACATCGCTTTTTGTTGTTCCGCTATATCTTTCGAACTCTTCCAATTTTTTAGAAATATTTTTCGCTAATCGTATTGTAAGAATATTATTGTATCTTCTCAAAACTTCAGGATCCTTTTTTGTGAACCAGCCAGATATTGCCATAATTATTCCTTCAGCTAGCAAATATAAATACTTTTCTATAAAGAAATTATCTTTACTTCTTATCCACTTTGTACATGAATGTATTTCGTTTGCCTGTATTCTTGTACTTTATGATATTTGTCTTACGCAATTTCTTAAGGCTCATTGTGACGCTTCCGATTGATACCTTTAATTTTTCAGATATCTCTCTTGAAGTAAACCATTTGCCTTTATTTTTGCATAAAAAATCATATACTTCCTGTTGACCCATTGTCAAAACCCCCACACTGATAAAAACACACTAAAACATGTGTTCTAGAATATATAGAACAGCCTATGTATTTAAGCTTTTCTGTTTCACTTCCGAGTAGAGGAGGCTTTAAAAATATTCATTTAAAAGGAATGATAGGTAAGAGGCTTTGTGTAAAAAACCTTTGTGAGCCTCCAGCGAACCTTCGATAAAATATTTGATTTTGTCTAGACTCGTAGCGACAAAACGAATCACAAACTGTGTGAGCGGCCTCAAAAGTCGAGCGAAAAGCGAGATTTTACACAAAGCCTAAACTAAGAAGAAGTTATTAAAGAAGAATTTAAGAAAAATTATAATCTTTTTTTTCCTGCAATAATTTATTTCTCTGATAAAAATCTTCAATAGTGCCTGGTTTCCACCATATCTTATCAGGAGAAGTGCTTATTGGCTCCTTGCTAATAAGTTCTGGCAAATGGAAGGGAACAACTCCAGGGTTATAGAGATATCCTTCACTTTTTATCCATCTTACATGCACCAAATGATCTCCACGGAATTTTTCTCCTAATCGATATACTGCATTTCTTATTGCAATATCGTGAATATGATTGCTTGGCGTATCTCCAATAATGTAGTTTAATCCTGCGTTAACATTGCTTACGTCAGTATCATATACATCAGAAGCCCGGCTTAAGAGCCATTCTAATTGTCCCGGGTCATTGCCTGGATTTTTCTTAAAATATTCAACATAAGCATCCTCATAAAGCTTCAAGGCGTCCTCCATATCTATTACTTCGTCGCCTTTCTGCCACGCCAATCTCCAGCCTAATTCACCGTATCCAGCATCCCATAGATCTTTTTTAGAATCTCTGGTTTTTCCTAAATATCCTGGTCTTTCAACTGTTATCCATTCAAATCCCATAACAGTTGGGAGTAAAGAATTAATTATAAATGTAATTGTTATATATACAAGAAGTATGATTAAATATGAAATGAATTACAATGCAAGTCCAATTATGAGAATCAAAAGTCCAGCTCCAAGAACACTCCATGCAATAAGCATGTCCTGAGTCAACGTCTTGAAATATCTGACTATATTATCCCAGATTTTTTTGAAATCAATAGTTATAGTCTTTGATTGCGTCATTCTTGCTCACCTATTTTTAAATTGAAAATTTGCCAAAAAGCCTATGCAGCGCCTACTGCCTTCATCGTCTTAGTATTGCATCTTGGGCAAATCCATTCCTGAAATATAGTATTTGCAGAGTTCAATTTTGTACCCTTCTTTAATTCTCCTTTGCATTTTCCGCATGTTGCTTCCATAAAAAACACCTAAATTTAGTTTTTGTTTATCGTATAATAATTCTTCGGCAAAGCAATTTATATACTTTTCGCCCGAAATGCGAAAAGCCCTGAATAAAATGAGAATAGTTTGCCATTAATTTATCAGGGGTAAAACACCCTAAACTTTATAAAACAATTATCGCTTCCTTAGTCATGTCAGATTTAGTTAAAATACTTGATGGCAAAACTTATCTCGCAAAAAGGGATGCCCTTGAAGTAGGAAAGTATTACTACAAAGGATTCACTAATGTTCTAAATACAATTATATCAAAAGCAGATAATTATATGATAAATCCTCACAATGAGAAATACATGATTGATGCATACAGCCTTTATGCAGGAATAGAAAATCACTATAACAAAATACCTTTTGAAACGATTTATAGGAAAGAAAGATTCTATCCGCTATTTGTTGTAAAAGATTTTTTGCCGCAATTTCATAATAAAATGGATGATGTGTTCAAATTCAAGAAAGAAAATTCCGTAGAAGAGCTTAAAAAAAGCGGAATAGCACTTGCAGCAGTCGGAAGTCTATATTATAACTCGCTTACAGAAGCTGTAAAGAATGCGCGCAGTTATCCAGATCTCAAAGATTTCAAATTAGAATTAAAAGTCTGGGATGGAAGTACATTCCTGTTTGATCCAAAAGATTAAGCAAGCAGCATTAATTATTATTCAAAAAAGACAGAATTTCCTTGACGGCGCCCGTATCAGTTATTAACTCATTTCTCAAATTTATGCTAAGATAATCTTTTTCATTCAGGAAATGGCTAGTGTTTGGCAGAATGACATTTTTAGAGTTGCCTAAAAGCGCATACACTTTTTCTATTTCTGTTTGCCTTTTTTTGCCGATAGTCAAGCCCTGAGTTAGAAGCAATTTCAATGTAAAGCCTTTTAGAAGAGCATCGTATCTTCCGACAATATATAATTTAGGAATAGGCCTTACAAACTTATCGAGCCAATATTTTATGAAATCAGATTTTTTCTCAAAATAAAGAAGCAAATTAGCATAGTCTGCAGGATTTTTTACAGCCGAAATATACTCCATAAATTCCTTTGCTTCAGGTATTCTTAAAAACATAAACTCGATATTTCCGCTTTTATTTCCTGAATATTCTATAGGATTTTTAGATCGCAATAAATCTTTTTTCAAAGGAATATTTACGCATGCATCTATAAAAGTCTTTAATGTCTTAGGATTTTGTTTTCCGAGCCATAACGCGACGTTTGGCGGCATAACTTCCTGAAATTTCGGAGGTGGAGAAAGCAGGATAAAAGAGTCGATCTTTGCTCCGCTGAATCTTCCGTTCTTTAGAGAAGCGAGTATTGTCTGCTTCAATTCAACATATTTTGAGGCAATCATATGTTCTAAAAATTCTGCATTGTTATAATCTTGATCAGAAAAATTTCCTTGAGCAGAATCTTTCTTCAATAATAGAGTTGCAAGGGCATCGTATGCTTTTGAGTAGTCTTGAAATATGCCATAGATTTTGCTCTCCAAGTCTTGGCTATAGCCTAAGGCAGCAAACATAGAAGCAACAGCTCCAGCGCTATGGCCTATAACCGTAACTTTAGTTCTATTGCCTAATCCTGTTTTTTTGAAAGTATTTTTTCTAAGATAAGAGACGCACTCGTATATAAATTCAGACATTAGGCCAAGCCTCCATTCTCCTCCGGAGTCTCCTTGGCCGGGAAGATCAATCGAGAGAACTTTATAACCCTGCAAAGCAATTCTTTTGGATAATAAATCAAATTGTTTTCTGGATTCGAAGATGCCTGGCAATATTAACACTGCCCGTCCATTTTCTTTAACAGGATTGATATATTCTGTTCCAGTGATAGTGTTTATAGTGATTTGTTTAGATAAGATTTGATCAAATATGCTTTGATCTGAGAATTCTCCTACAACCTGCTTATTAA
>DASPMU010000055.1:0-18422 GCA_035626895.1 Alphaproteobacteria bacterium | reverse complement strand
GCTATTTGCTCTAATCGGTATGGCTGCAGGCGGAGCACTCGGTTTTGGAGCAGACGTCTTGACAAACCGAAATAATTCTTACGATAAGTTCTTGAAGAATAAAGATTGATTATAATTATTTTTTTAATTGATTTTTAACTTTATTTATGCTGCTAAATTGTTCTTTGATAAAATGATATGTCCACCTGGCATGATACTGCGCTCCGTCTAAGAAAAATCCTGCTATAGCTCCTTTAATTATTTCTTCGCTTATATTATCTCCAAAAATATAATGATATGTGCAGCCGATTATCGATCCAAGAATTGCTCCTCTAAAATATGATTTTGTTATATTAAATAGTGAGTTAAGTGTTTCGTCTCTTGCAGCAATTCTTTCATTGATTGTTTTTTTAGGCAATAATTCATAGAATTTTACATTTCTGAAATCATTTATAGGATTAAGTTCTGTTATTATATATTCCAGCTTTTGATTCATTTTGCTATTTTTCTGAAGCACTATCCCACATATTATCAAATATCTTTTTTAAGTTTCTGGAAAATTTCTCATTTTCGAAGTAAACAAGGCCGCCAAAAAGCATTTGATCTTCAGGAACAATTTTTATAAGGACTTTCTTATTATCAATGATATCTATTCTGCTGAAATCTCCAGCATATCTTCTGACGATGAATTTGTCTTTTGGTAGACTCGCCAGTATTTCCGGCAGAACTGTATCAAAAGGATAGAGCGCCTTGAAAATTACTCCCTTGTCGATGCATTTTTTTATCTCGATTTCCCATATTTGCTTATTTTCCCTGTTATCTTTCGGCCTATGATTTTTATTGAATATTTGGCACACTTCTTTTTTTGCGCCTTGAAACGCCTTAAGCTGTATTGTTCCATTCTCTTGTTGGCTTGATCCTATCATGAATAATTCATTAGGTTCTGATTTAGATACTGAAATAGATGAGGCAAGCAATCTGAGTTGTGAGAATTTTTTCTCATCGCGCTGCTGCTTTTGTTCGATAAGATTGGATATTACTTCTGAAGCATTTTCTACATAAGCTTTTTTTGGCCTGGTCTCTGTAAGCTTAATTAAACCCTTAGCGTGGAGTGATTTGACAATAGAATATACTTTTCCTGGCGGAATTTTTGCTGCTGTTGATAGTTCACGCAAGTCTGTTTCAGTCGATAGAATTATTTCAAGTGCCTTATTTTCGTAATGTGTCAGCCCAAAATCTTCAAACACCTTTACACCCCAACATAGGGTGAGAATTACGCAATACTATATAAATATTGCTACTACTTTAAAATAAAGATATTTGGTAAAACTTTTAAAATATCTTGAAATGCGAGATTAGTGGGGGTTTGAAATTATGGAAATTGCAGAACAGACAAAAGAAAAAACACTTGAAGAAATGTCTTTATGGTATAAGTACAAGTCGGCAGCATGGCCTAAAGACGGACCTGTTGATCAGGAAGTAACTGAAACTGGGAAGACAATACATAATATAGAACGAACAGTTAGAATTTTCAATAACCCGCAGGGATTTTCATATCTGAGTTCTCCAGTTACGACAGGAAAAATAATGTACGGCCTTCAAAGAGAACACGGCATATCGGAGAAGACTCATCCTGATTTCAGGGAAAAAATATTGATGCCTGCAATGAACCAAAATTATCAAAGCGCATTAAGATTTTTAGATGCTGTCCAAAAATATAATCTAACAGACAAATGCACGATTCTTCCTGCAGATCTTGAGCCTAGCCGGCAAAGATGGTCACAGCCAGAATTCCAAGCGTTATGGCTTACAATGATTTCCGAGAAAGCATCTGAGATGTTCATGCATGATGACTGGGAATATAGCGACGGCGCATCAGAAGAATTTACTCATGTCATGCAACTAAAACTCGGAGTCCCTAAAAATTCTTATCTCGCATTTTATAATACTAAAGAAGGATATGAAAAAGGCTTGGACAGGATGAAAAATATAGAAGTGTATGGATTGGGCGGAGATCAATTTGGCTACTCTAAGAAATCAATCTCCCTAGAAGATGGTATAGAAAAAATCGAGAAATCTGTAAAACAGATAAATAATTGGGGTTTCCAGGCTCCAAAGCTTGAGAATTGCCTTAATTTATTATATTGGACTAAAGAAAAATTAAGCGAAGGATTCTATCAGAAGTAAATTTATTTTATTCCATTATTTTATTTAACTTTATTTTTGTTATATTTTTTATTGAATAGGTTGGAGCATAAAAATGAAAGCTATAATATTTGATTTTGACGGCGTTATACAAAATACTTTTGATTCGACGTATACTTGCCATAAGACAGTGCATGTCGGTAGTTCTCAAGAAGAATATCGATCTTATTTCGAAGGCAATATACATCATAAACTCAAATATACCACAGAACAATATGATCAATTCCGGGAACTAGAATTCGAGACATTCAAGGATCATAAATTAGAATCAAAGGTTCGAAGCGAAATAATTATGCTGGAAAAAAATTACGACTTATACATCATAAGTTCAAACTCAATAAAAAATCTCGATTATTATTTCAAAAATAATAACTTCGAAGGGATATTTAAGGATGTTCTTGCTGTTGAAACTCATAAATCAAAGACTGAAAAATTCAATATACTCTTTCAGAGGTATTCTCTTAATGCTGATTCTTGCATATTTGTAACTGATACTTCAGGAGATGTACTGGAAGCTCAGAGCGCCGGCGTAAAATCAATAGCATGCACTTTCGGATTTCATGAAGAATATAGATTAAAGAAAGTTGAGCCTTTTAAGATTGTTTCAGAATTTTCTCAAATAAGAAAAGTGATTGAAGAAATGAAAAAATAATATTAAAGAAAAATAAATTTTAAATTACTGTATTCCAAGCTTGTCTTCCTGTTCTTTGATCTTTAGTGTTGTCTTGATTACTGTATCAGGATTTAATGATATAGAATCAATTCCACACTCGACTAAGAACTGGGCGAAGTCCGGGAAATCAGATGGAGCCTGGCCACATATTCCAATCTTTCTATGATATGTCTTGCAGTCTGTGATGACTTTTTTGATCATTCTTTTTACTGCGTCATTTCTTTCATCATAGATTGGAGCTACAATTTCAGAGTCTCTGTCAAGCCCAAGCGTAAGCTGCGTCAGATCGTTTGATCCGATGCTAAAGCCATCGAATATTTCCGAGAACTGGTCTGATAAGATGACGTTTGCTGGAATCTCGCACATGACGTATACTTGAAGTCCGTTTTCTCCTCTTCTCAGGCCGCTTTTTTCCATCTCTGCTAAGACTTGTTTTCCTTCTTTTACAGTTCTGCAGAATGGAATCATTAATTTCAAGTTTGTAAGACCGAATTCATTTCGAACTTTTAGCATGGCTTTACATTCTAATGCAAATCCATCCCTGTATCCTGGAACATAATACCTTGAAGCTCCTCTCCAGCCGATCATCGGATTGTCTTCTTTCGGCTCGTATTTTGCACCGCCGATAAGGCCAGCATACTCATTTGTCTTGAAGTCGCTGAATCTTAATATTACGTCTTTTGGATAGAATGCTGCTGCAATCATTGCAACTCCTTGAGCAAGCCTGTCAATGAAGAATTGTACTTTGTCAGGATATCCGACGCTTATTTCATCAACTAGCTTTCTGTCTTGCGGTGTCAATTCATCATAATGAAGAAGAGCAAGCGGATGCGCCTTTATGTATGAAGTTACGATGAATTCTTCTCTTGCAAGACCTACTCCGTCGTTTGGCGTGAATGATAATTCGAAAACTTCTTCCGGGTTTCCTACATTCATCATTATCTTTGTTTTAGTTTTAGGGATTCCCTGAAGATCTACTTTTTGTACTTCGAAATTCAATATTCCATCATATACAAATCCTTCATCTCCTTCAGCGCAGCTGACAGTTACATGCTGGCCTGATTTGATTTTCTCAGTTGCTTCGCCAGATCCTACAACGCATGGGATTCCAAGCTCTCTTGAAATAATTGCTGCGTGGCAAGTTCTTCCGCCTCTGTTAGTTACAATTGCTGACGCGATCTTCATGATCGGCTCCCAATCTGGATCAGTCATGTCAGTAACTAATACTTGCCCTTTCTTGAATTGTCCAATATCATGTACGTTCTTTATTACGTTTGCTTCTCCAGCTCCGATCCTTGATCCAACTGATTTTCCTTTGATAACTACATTTCCTTTATTTTTCAAAACATAAGTTTCAAGGACGTTGTGATTCTTCTGGCTTTGTACTGTTTCTGGTCTTGCTTGTACAATGAATAATTCTCCTGTCTTTCCATCTTTTGCCCACTCCATGTCCATTGGCTTGAAGTGTCCTGCTTTCCAGGAATAATGATCTTCGATCTGGCAAGCCCATTTTGCAAGAGTCAAAATTTCATCATCGCTCAGGACGAATTTATTTCTATCGTCTGGAGATACTGGGATATTTTTAGTTGGAGACTTGCTGCCATCGTGAGTGTAGACTAGCTTCATCTCTTTGCTTCCGATCTTCTTGCTTAAGATTGGCTTGTAGCCTTGCTTTAATGTTGGCTTGAATACATAGAACTCATCAGGATTTACTGATCCTTGTACGATATTTTCTCCAAGTCCATATGCTCCGTTGATTAAGACTACCTCTTTGAATCCTGATTCTGTATCGATGCTAAACATAACTCCGCTGCATGCCATGTCGGACCTTACCATCTTCTGGATTCCGACGCTTAACGCGATGCTGAAGTGGTCAAATCCTTTGTCTACCCTGTATGAAATTGCCCTGTTAGTGAATAATGATGCGATGCATTTCTTGACCGCTTCAAGTATTGCCTTATCTCCTTTGATGTTTAGATATGTTTCCTGTTGTCCTGCAAATGATGCATCTGGAAGATCTTCGGCTGTTGCTGATGAACGTACTGCAACATCAACATCTGATCTATCTTTGTTGTATGCGCCGCATAGATCCCTGTATGATGTCAAGATGCAATCTTCTAATTCTTTAGGGAAGTGCGCTTTGATGATTACGTCTCTTACTTTCTGGCCTCTCTCTGCCAAGTTTTTCATATCGCCAGTGTCAAGATCTGATAAGATATTTCTTATGTTTTCTTTTATTCCTGCTTTATCTAAGAAGTATCTGTAAGCATGCGCAGTAATTGCAAAGCCGTTTGGAATCCTTATTCCTTTCTGCGTCAGAACACTATACATCTCTCCAAGAGATGCATTCTTTCCGCCGACATGCGCGACGTCATCGTTATTTAATTGATCAAACCAAAGAATGAACATATTTGCCTTATCCACTTTCAACCACCTTTTTTTTTCCCTGAATTAATATATAAAAATAAAGATTTCGAAGAGAAAGTATCTCACCCCTTTTTCCCGAAATCTTATGAATAATATTCAACCTTGCATATTTTCATATGCAAGTAAATATAGCCTCGTGATAAATTATGCTTAATTATATGTAAAAATCGCTTCTGGTATATATAAAGGTTTGTCACTATTAGAAAATAAGGACTATAATTAGCATCACTTATGCGTCTTTAAGTGATGATGCTCTTGCTTCAAGTATAATGTCTGCGTTGGATATGCAAACTTGATGTGAGCTTTTTCAAATTTCTTTTTTATCTCAAGGTTTATTTCGGTTCTTGTTTTTCCTATTACATTAGGCGGGTAGATTGCATATGTTGCAACTATTCCAAGGGATGAATCTCTAAATTCTGAGAAAGAAACTCCAGGTTTTTCATCGCCGTGATTTATAACATTTTTATGGCCGCATAATGTATCTTTTACGATTGCTATAGCTTCTTCAATTTTATCTGCTGTAGTATCGTATTCTAGATCTAAATCCATCGTGAACCTAACTCCATTATCTTCGGTTTTCTCTCCTGCCGCGCTTAAGTTCTCAACAACTGTTGTTGCAATTATATTATTTGGAATTTTTATCAGGGAATCTGTAGGGGTCTTGATTGTTGTGGATCTCATTCCAATTTCTCGTACATATCCTTCATGTTTCTGGTCGACTCTTATCCTGTCGCCGATCTTGAATGGCTTGTCTGCAATTATTGCAAGCCCTCCAAACAAGTTGCTTAACAATGGCTGAGCTGCCAAGGCAAATGCTAAACCTCCAATTCCTAGGCCAGCAACAAGCGAAGTTATGTCATAGCCCATATTTCGCAAGAGGAACAAGAAGCCTATTATTACAACAACAACTTTCAAGAATTTCCTCACGAATGGAAGAAGCTGATCATCGAGCTTGGATGAAGATTTTCCCTTGCTTGTCAGTGGAGCAAGATACTGATTCATTAACACATCAATCAATCTATTAATTACCCAGACAACATTCATGACAACAAGTATTGTCATTATATTCTGCAAAATTTCATATCCCCTATATCCGAGATCAATAAATGATGATGCGGATCTAAAACCTATTACAAAGATTGCAAATATCATAGGTTTTTCTAAAATGTTAATCAGGATGTCATCAAGAGTGGTTTTAGTCTTTGATGCTAGTTTTCGAATTATTCCTACAATTATATGGGAAAATAAATGTCCTGATGCCCAGAATAAAAGCAATACAGATATTGCTATAATGTAATTCTCAATAGTATTATTCAAAAATATTGTGTCAAGACCTATTGCCATGCATCTTAGGAGACTAGTTTATCTTTTAAATGTTACTTATCATTATATAGTAAATATGAATACTATTTTAGAATTTTGGAAGATAATTATTCTTCATCTTTGACAATTTTCATCCGGTTGTTCTCAAGATATTGCCTAAGCTCTTTTCTTGTGACAAACATTGTAGGATTCCACATAGCAAGATATTTTTCTATGACTTTAAGTTCTGTCTTGTTTGCAACATTTCCCATCTCATTTCCAAAAATAGTTACTTTTTCATCAAAATCCGAGATGTTTCTTTTCAGATCCAATATCTCTTCATTGAAAACCCGGACTTCCTTATGAAAGCCTTTTTCTGAATCTATGAGATTCTGATCCGTGAGCTGCATTTTTTTTCTCAAGTTGCTGTATCTTTCTTCCAAGACTCTTAGCCTTCTATCTAGGTCAGATATCATTCCGGAAATCTGGGCAAATTCATTTCCGCCAGCTTCTTGATTATCTTGCTGGGCGTTATCTTGCGGTCCAGGCATCTGCTGGTCCATTCCAGGATTCATTTGCATATCTTGTTCAGGCATGTTTCTAAACTAGGTAATCTATTATATAAAGTTTGTTAGTAAGATTCAGTAAACTTTAAATAGTGTATTGACGGATTTTCTCATATAGGTGAGATTGGATTAGATTCCAGTTTAAGTTTGAGTTAATTTAGGGGTGAATGATGCTTTTTAATAATAGCAATGCTGAGAGTTCTTATGATATCACTAAGGAAGGTGAAGATACTGTCCTGAGGGTAGATTATGAGAATGCAATGGATGTTCCTAGCCTTGAGGATAGCGAGCAGTGCATGGCTGACACCATCGAGAAATTGATGGCTAATCGAAATATTACAAAGATTATTTTCTCGCAGAAAAGAGATTATGAATATGATTATCCCCAGACAAAAATTCTTTCCGAATTTGCAAAGCTTTATCTCAATATATTGAAGCACAAGGAAATTTTTGCTTACAGATCTTTATCGCTTGATGAAAACCAGCCGATGATCTTAAATGCTGCAACACAAAAATATGCAGAGCTTCAAAACGTGATATTTAATCTTCTAAAGAAAGATCCGGTTGGAGGATATGTTGAACTGAAAAGAATAATGCGCCGTGAAAAAATAGAATCAGACAAGAGCATTGATGAAGCCCAGACTGCAATGATTGCAAGATACATACAGATAGTTTCTTACTTGATAAAAATTCTCGAAGGTACAAAACTGATTCAGATAGCAATGCCTCATGCAAGCGGAATGCAAGTTGGCGACAGAAATATCTACAGGAGAATATTTACTCCAAACATCAAGCCGGATTTCATGTTCACAAAGATCATGTCTTCATATCCGAAAAATGGAATCGAAGTTGACAGTTATGCCGTAAGAAATTCTGACGTTTCAATTTTCAAGCTTGCGCATAATGTACAAAACTTGTATCACATAACTCCTCCGGAATTCAAGCTTCCTGAAGAAAAATATGAAATTCTTGATTTAGCAAGGAAGATAATGGCAGAGCATCAGCCAGAGAGACAAGAATTCGTCGATCCTTCAAGAATGCGTGAAGTTTTCACAAACATCGGGCGCGACTTGATTGAAGAATTATGCGAGTCAAGAAATGTCAAGATGAAGCGCTCAGAAATAGATGAGCTTGCAAAAATCCTTGTAAGATATACTGTGGGTTTTGGAATTATCGAAGCGCTTCTTGAAGATGAAAAAATTCAGGACATTACAATCAACAGCCCGATGGGACAAGTCCCTATTTTTATCGTGCATCAGGATTATGATTATTGCAGGACTAACTTAGTCCCGACAATCAGGGACGCAGATTCTTGGGCGTCAAAACTTAGGATGATTTCCGGCCGTCCATTAGATGAAGCAAATCCGATTCTTGATACAGAAATATTTATCCCTCACACGGCAAATGCGAGGGTCGGCGTAATCAGCCAGCCTCTAAATCCTACCGGACTTGCATATGCTTTTAGACGACACAGGGACAAGCCATGGACATTTGCGCTCTTTGTAAAAAATAATTTCTTAAATGCCCAGGCCGCAGGCCTTATGTCGTTTTTGATTGACGGATCTAGAACAATGCTTGTTGCGGGAACAAGAAGCGCAGGTAAATCGTCTCTGCTTGGCGCAGTGATGGTTGAAGTAATGAGAAAATACAGGATGATTACAATCGAGGATACTTTAGAACTTCCGGCTGATTCTTTAAGAAAACTTGGATATAATATCCAGCAAATGAAAGTGTCAAGCGCATTGTCGAAAGGATCAAGCGAGATTTCTGCTGAAGAAGGAATAAGAACGACTCTAAGACTTGGAGATTCATGCCTTTTCGTCGGAGAAGTCAGGAGTACGGAAGCAAAATCACTTTACGAAGCAATGAGAGTTGGAGCGCTTGCAAATGTTGTTGCAGGAACGATCCACGGCGATAGCCCTTACGGAGTATATGACAGGGTCGTAAATGACTTAGGAGTTCCAAAGACAAGCTTCAAGGCAACTGACATAATCATCGTTGCAAACCCAATTAAATCTGCCGACGGCCTGCATAGGTGGAGAAGAGTCACGCAGATAACTGAAGTTAGAAAGAAATGGGAAGATGATCCTGTTGCAGAAAAAGGATTTGTTGACTTGATGAAATATAATTCAAAGACTGATACAATGGATGTTTCTGATGACTTAATGAACCAGGATAGCGACATAATAAAAGCAATTGCAGAAAATGTCAAAGAATGGAGCGGCAATTGGGATGCTGTCTGGGATAATATAATGCTCAGGACAAAAAACTATCAGACGATAGTTGATTATTCCAAGAAATTAAATGCTCCTGATATTTTAGAAGCAACATTTGCAATCAATGCAAACGACCAGTTCCATAAGATTACAGACAAAGTAAAAGATGAAGTCGGCTTCATGGATAGCAAGAGGATATTTTTCGAGTGGGATGATTGGCTGAAAAGAGAAGCAAAAGAATATGTGCTGAAACATCAGCATCTTGCAAAGAAATAATGTATGTATTTTAAGTTATAATAATTATTTTTTCAATATTTTTTAAAAGAGGGTTAGAGTGGCAGATAAGATCAAAAGTACTGATTTCAAGAATTTTGAAGCTAAGTATCGAGAGAGGATAAAGAAAGAATTCGAGACTTATAATTCTAAGAGTGGAACGGCTTCAAAAATAACAAAGACAGAAAGTCGTCAGTATCAAGAATTCAAAAAACAATGGCAGCCAAAAAATCTGACATTATACGAGAAAGCCTGCGATTTTTCTGAGAAACTTCTCAAGATAAAACCTGATCCAAAAGAAGAAGCGCAATTAAAAGAGGCAATAGAAATATGCCATCTTAGCGCAACTCCTGCAGGCGTAAAGAGTTTTTCTATAGTCGGACCAATGCTTTTGATAATGGCTGTTGCAGTACTAAGTTTCTTGCCTGTTCTTGTAAATCCACAGTTTGATCCGTCCTCTTCGATGTTTTTTTTGATATTTGCTGTTGTCGTCGGGCTTATAATGTATGCTCCGCTAAGTTCATTGCCGCAATTTCTTGCTGCTGACTGGCGTATGCGCGCGAGCAACCAGATGGTCCTTGGAGTATTCTACATAGTAACTTACATGAGGCATACTTCAAACCTCGAGAATGCAATAGATTTCGCGGCCGAGCACTTGCCTCCTCCATTAAGCCTCGACTTGAAGAAAATTGTCTGGAACGTTGAGACGCAAAAATATAGAAACACCAAGGAATCACTTGACGCATATCTTGAGACTTGGAAGAAAGACAGCATGGAATTTGTCGAGGCAATGCATCTTATCGAATCATCCCTTTATGAAAATTCTGAAAGCAGAAGATTAAATTCTCTTGAGAAATCTTTGAATCTGATACTTGATGAGACTTATGAAAAAATGCTCCATTACGCGCATAATCTTCAAGGCCCATTGACAATGCTTAACATGCTTGGAATTGTTCTCCCTATTTTAGGTCTTGTAATATTGCCTCTTGTTGTAAGCTTCATGGAACAAGTCAAGTGGTATCATCTTCTTGCGATGTATAATATCGCGCTTCCAATAGGAGTATTATACCTGAGCAGATCGATTCTTAGAACCAGGCCTACTGGATACGGAGATACTGATGTTTCAGAAAATAATCCAGAAGTCAAAAAGCATAAGAATATTTTGATAAAATTAGGCGGGCAGGAATATCAATTCCATCCAAGTTTCATTGCAATATTTGTGTTTATAGTATTTTTCCTGATAGGAATAAGCCCAGTGCTTATACATATAGTTGCTCCAAGCATTGATGTTGGAATAGCAGAAGATTACAGCGTCAGATTTGTACCATCGCCAGTTGATTGCGCGACATATGTTTACCCTCAAGAGCAGATGAAATTTCTGATGCTTGGATATAAGTGCAACCCTACGAATAATGAAGTAGTCGGGCCATTTGGCCTCGGGGCTGCAATCCTTTCTTTATTTGTTCCCCTAGCATTCGGCCTGGGCCTAGGATTATATTTCAAGCTGCGCTCTCAGAATGTAATAAAGATAAGAGATGAATCTAAAAAACTCGAGCAGGAATTTGCGGGAGCATTGTTCCAATTAGGAAACAGGATAGGTGATGGACTTCCAGTCGAGATAGCATTCTCGAAAGTCGCAGACGTTATGCAGGGAAGCGTGAGCGGAAGATTCTTCCAGTTAGTCAGCATTAACATTACTAAACTTGGAATGAATGTAGAAGAAGCAGTCTTCGATAAGAAAAGAGGAGCTCTAGTATATTATCCATCATCATTAATTGAAAGCTCAATGAAAGTTCTTGTAGAATCTTCAAAGAAAGGCCCATTAGTTGCGTCGCAAGCATTGATTAATGTTTCAGAATATATCAAGCAGATACATAGAGTAGATGAAAGATTAAAAGACTTGATGGCAGACACTATATCATCACTTCAGTCGCAGATATCGTTCTTGACGCCTGCAATTTCAGGAATTGTAATAGGAATAACCTCAATGATCACAGGAATCATAGGAAATTTATCTGATAATATGCGTCGTCTTGGAGAAGGACTTGGAGATGCTTCAGGCGCAGGTTTAGCTTTCAATCCAACAGATTTCTTCGGAATAGGAATCCCGACATTCTACTTCCAGATAATAGTAGGAGTCTATGTAGTACAGATTGTTTATATCATGAGCGTATTAGTCAATGGCATAAGAAATGGCTCAGATGATTTAGCAGAGAAGTATTTGCTAGGAGTAAACATGATATCAAGCACAATCCTGTATTTCTTCATATCATTGATAGTAATGCTTATCTTTAACTTAATTGCCGGAATGGTAGTAGGCGGATTTATGCCGACTGGGTAAAATTTATAATTCTATAGATTAATCAAGAAAAATGTTTGAAGGAGAAATAGGTATTGTAACAGGGATGCTTAATTTATTACAATTTACGACTCCAGAAAAAACACTTTATACGAGTGTACTTATCTTATTAATAGGATTACTTCCTTTGGAAATATTTTACTCTAGATATATTACTAAATTTGGTTCTCATTGGGATAATTTGAAATTATTGCCTAAAATTTTTATTAGTATGATTATTGGAGGAATAGCTTTTTTATCTATTAGTGCTTTCATTGCATCCTTAAAAGAATATAATTCTAATGCATATTTGTCTAATCTCGGGATTTCTATTTTTGCCGGATTTCTGGTATATATTTGCTGTTGCTTAACAAAAGAAAAAAGCGCCAGAATAAATCATAAAAGTAATCAATTAACTGATATAGGTGTATATCTTTCAATTTCGATATTATTATTTATTACTCTATCTTTAGTGTATGGTTCATATAAGACTGGAGATTGGTTTTTTACAATTATCATATTGTTCCTAATGGCTTATTTATATTCTCTAACAGATCATTTTGAAAAAAATTATGGAGAACTAAGTCGTAAAATCTGGAGACAAATTAAAAAACGAATTATATCTAAAGAAAATAATAAAATTGCTTATGTTCAATCTGTTCGTAAATTATTTTATAAGAAATAACCCTTACTCACCCTCTAACCAAAATATTCTCTAATTTATTATGCATCTTCATGTTCTCAACCAACTTGCGTCCAGCATTAGAATATAGATCGCAGAAAAACGCTGGTTTTGGTTCAAGACGGGAAAATTTTTCAATGAGTTTTATTCCTGCTGCTGTTCCTAGGCCATTTCTCCTGTACTTTTTCTTGACAATTGTTGCGCAGCAGTATATTGCTTCAGGAGGGTTCTTTGCAGGTTCTTTTTGTATTTCTGCATACAATCCTTTTTCACTTATTCTATTATCGAGGAAATAATTCATTACTTGCTTTGTGCATGGAAGAAACATAGTATAGCCAACGACTTTATCTTTATACTTGATTATGTTTGTATAATCGAGTGCATTCTGCAAATACCATTTATCGTCCGGATCATCTGTTCTTATCTGATCATTGCTAGAAATTGTCTTGAAATATTTCTCTGCCATCCTGACAGTTTCATATAAGTCTTGTATAGAAATTACTTTTGTGTCCGTAGAAAAAGTTACTTTTCTTTTGTTCAATATTTGCATCCCCAAAATGATTGAAAATGGGTCGACTGAGATTTGAACTCAGGACATCTACGGCTTCAGCGTAGCGCTCTCCCAGGCTGAGCTATCGACCCATTAGTAAACCGAACCCAGACTTTATTTAAATAGGTTATTGTTTTTGAGCTATAACTATATAAATAGACTTTTATATGGTGTATTTATCGCAATATAATTATCGGAGGTAACTCAAATGAAACTAACAGGATTAATTGCAATTTTTTTAGCATTATTTCTAACAGGCTGCGCTGCTGAGCAATCAGCTGAAGTATCTTCTGACACCAAGATTTCAGAAGAGGAAGCAAAATTAATTGCCCTGAATGCAGTTGATTTAAGTCTTGTCGGAGAATTGATTGATATAGAACTTGAACTCGAGGCAGGAATTGAAATCTATGTTGTAAAATTTACAAAAGATGGAATAGAAACTGATGTGAAGATAGATGCAAAGACTGGGGAGATATTGAAAATCGAGGATAATCTGGCAGATTCAAGCGATGATCCTAAGATTTCACAAGAAGAAGCAACACAAATTGCATTAGATAATGTTGATGGGACAGTCAATAATGTTGAAATAGCCAAATCGCAAGGAGTAGTTGTATACGAAGTTGAAATAGAAGCAAATGGTGTTGATAATTATGTAAGTGTAGATGTCGACACTGGCGCTGTTGTAGATATACAGACAGAAGAATCTTAATTTTTTTAATATTACTTTGGCATGTACTCTCTTTGCAGCTGCTTTATAGCATCGTAAGCAAGTATTCTTAAATGACAAGGCTGGAGGCCTTTATCAAATATATCTTTTATGTTTCCTTTGCCATTGCATTCAAAAATATGTATATCTGTGTCGATTATTTTTTCTAATTCCCAATCTTTGTCTTCATCTATGAGATTCTCGTATACATAATCCATGTCTGTCTTTATCAGGCTCATGTTATATTTAACGCAATCTATTATGGATTTATTCGGATCCATGTCCCATCCATGTGCAAATGATGCTATCGCGCGGCTTAGATTAGTATCAGACATTATAGATGCATCTTCGTTTGCCAGAATATAATGCTTCATCCCTGCTTGAGTGTTCAGCCTGAATAATGCGATGTAGACTTCATTCATTTTTATCTTTAAATATTAATTATCTGATGAATAATCTTTTAATAGTTTTAAAGCGAAATCAGGATAACCTTTCTCGTATAATTTTTTTAGATCTGCTTTTCCGTTGCATTCCCGTGCAAGCATTGTCCCGCTTTTTGTTTTGATATTGTAAAGAGCCACTCCTTTTTCTATATCGAACAGTTTGCTTTCAAGATCTGAAAGATTCATTTTGATTATGCTTGGCCTGATATTGCATCTGTCTATTAGTCCTGAAAAATAATTTCCTCCTTTTTTGCCGTATATTTTTGGAAAATCGCTTACGATATCTTCATATTCCAATCTGCAATATATTTGATCTTTTGATTCTAGAACTATGTAGTAGTTTTCTTCAGATTTTACCATTACAAAAAATAGAGGGAGTTCTTCTGCGTTCATGATTTCACTTAAGATTTAATTCAATTGTTGCTTTACTGATTTGCTAATTAGATTAGGGCTTTTTCCATTCTCGTATAATTTTGCAATATCTCCAGGACCATTGCATTCAAGCCCTGCAACATATCTTCCAAAATCTTTGACATGTATTCCTTTCTTTTCATCAAATAATTCTTTTGTCATATCTTCAAGAGTCATTCCCAATACTTTAGGATTGTATGTGCTGTTATGTATTAAAACTGCTGAAGAAATTCCTCCCAATGTTGCAGGCGTGCTTTCACTATTTAAGAGATTTTTTGCATCGTAATTTTTCGTGAATTCATTAAGCATATCTTCTTCTGTTTTCTGAAAAATCAAGGGATAACCCTGACTTTTATCATTTGTTGCAAGAGCATAAAAAGCGTTTTCATGTTTTATAATTCCAAAATATAGTTTTTCTTTCATTTTTTCTCCCCAACCCACTCTAGCGCGTAAGCCACTCAATTTCTTCCTTCTCTAATTTGAATTTTTCAGCGTTTGCCTCGACAAATTTCTTGTCTGCATTCTTGAATATTATCCTAAGGAACGCCATGCTCTTTATTGTCTCTTTTATTGAAACATGATTCTCTGCTGCGATTTTTGCAGCGATTGCCTTGCGCTTTGCGTTCTTTTGATTTGCAATCCAGATTTTAAGTATTCTCTCGGATTGTTTATACTGGATTACTTCAGGATTTCTTTCATCTTTTGAAATTGCAATTCCGACGGATAAAAGATTATATATGTATACATAATACCTATAATACTGCCATTTTCTTATTCTTCCAAAGAATACATCAGCTAATGCAATGTTGTCATATGCTCTTGATATATCTTTAGGCTTTGTATATTCTTTTGTTATGTTCTCATCAAGCCATAAGAATAATTTATCGACATCTTCTTCGATTTTATCAAATGCGCTTATTGCTATCTCTGGATTTGTCGTCTTGAAAACTTTAAGAAGAGCCGCTTCGATTGTGTCTGCTCTTTCCCTGTCTGATGTAGCTTCGACATCTTTTCTTGTGACATGCTTTGATACGCTGCAGATATTTTCTAGATCTGTAAGCGCAGCTCTCAGATCTCCATTTGATGATCTAGATATTTGCGACAATGCATCTTCGTCAAATGTTATTCCTTCTTTCTCGCAAACTTTCTTCAATAATGATGCCTGCTCAAGAGTCGATATTGCCTTGAATTCTATTAGCACGCTGCTCTTTCTTAAGTCGCTGAATTTCTGCTCGAAAGGATCGTTTGCAGTAAGAATTATAGGGAATGGCGACTGCTCGATTAGTTTCACAAGAGTGCTAACTCCTCCCCTGTCGCTAGTTCCTGATATTCCATCGATTTCATCAATGAGAATTATCTTTGATCTTCCAAATAATGACTGCTGCTTTATTGCAGGAAATATCTTCTCTTCAAGTCCTGCAGAATTTCTCGTATCTGACGCATTTACTTCAATTAATTCCAGGTCTAGCTCTTCAGCTAGCGCGTGTATTGTTGCAGTCTTTCCAGTGCCTGAAGGGCCGTATAGCAGCAAGGCCTTCTTTACTTTCTTTGAACTGTATTCTGAAATCTTCTGCTTCACTTCATCAAGCGCTTTTGATTGTCCAATTATCTCGGAAATCTTCTTCGGCTTGTATTTGTGAGTGAATGGCATTTACAAACTCTCCAAAAATTCATACTTCGTCTTGAAGCCTTTCATTCCGGCGAGCTTTTCTATTGCTTTGTCAAAGCTTGAGCCGTATTGTGCTGCTCTCTTTGGCCTCTGAGCGAATTTTCCAAGGTAAGGCTCTGCTGCTTTTCGAAGAATCATTTTATTTCCTTTGTCATTTATCTTGTATTTGACAGGAATCATCAAAGAATATCTTATCACGTTATCATCTAAAAATGGCGTTGTGAAGCCGAACTTCAATGCCTTAGGGATTGCTGTATCTCTCAAAAGATCTCGGTTGTACATTTTCAGTAATCCGTCGAAGCATTCATCGTTTGTAGGGTTGAGCTTATGACGTTCATATCCTGCAAATATCTCTTCAGATCCAAGGCCTGAGAAAAATATTTTTTGCTTATCTGATATTGAATATGCTGCTACCTCAACTGAGCCGACTCCTACAGTTACGACGTTGTCAACTTTAGTTCCATAGAATTTTAAAGCATCCTTCAATATTTTTGTAGTCTTGATTATTATTTTATCCATCTCTTTCAGATCGAATATTTTGAATTTGAATTCATCATCCTTTAACTTGAGATGCTTTGCAACTAATTGAGCATTCACAACATCCTCAGGGTTCTTGAATTGTCCGTCCTGAAATCCGACTGTATAGCATGTGAAGTTTGCTTTTGCTTTCTTGCAAATTGCCGCGATGTAGCTTGAATCAAGCCCGCCAGAGAAGCATACTCCGACAGAATCAAGGCCTTCAAGCCTCTCTTTTATTGCGTCATCACATAATTTTCTGAGCTTTGTTGAAATAATTTCTTCAGAATCTTTCAGTTCAGTATCTGCTCCAAGCCCGTTAATATGCCTTACCCAATCCCTCTCGGAAATAAGCTCCTTTCCCTCTACGAAAAATTCCTGCTTCATAGTCGATAGGAACGAAGGAGGGTTTTTAAATGTAATTATCGATTCTTTAGTTTACCAAAAACCTTAAAAACAAGCCTGCAACTCTCAAAATTATGTTGATGACTTGGGGTTATGATTATTTTATCGGCAAGGCTGTTGATCAGAATGGTAAAAAGACTCTGATATGTCTTGACTTTGAAAAAAATTCTATAGAAGAGTATGTCGATTTGAACAGCGCAGGCTATGATTTATATGATCTCGTGAGCAGGAATAAACGTGTATTATTATATCAAAGCCCTGGAAAAAGAAAAGAGATATATTTGAGCATAGATGAAATGTCAGAATATCTGCAAACTATAAAAAACACTTCTATTTATTGGGAGCCCCCGCAATATGCAAATGATCCAAATAGTGGTCCTTTTTATATTAGGCCAGAAATAAAATTTGAGACATTAACTCCAAGAGAACTAGTTGCTTTAAGAAATACTTACAGGGGCCCGGATAAGATATATGATTACCGTGATCCTTTCCAAAATCAGCCAAAGCCATGGGATTCTGATTATGTATCCGACAATTGATTCAAGATTTTTTCTAGCTAATCTTTATAAATAGATATTTGCTCCTATTTTTATGGATAAAGATAGAGAATTTGATACATTTGTCGCAAAATACATGCTTCCGCAGCCTGTAACTTACGGCAAGAAAACGCATGATTGCCAGTATGCATTCATAGATATTTCCAGTGGAGGAGTTTTGTTTGTATATACTTTAGATGCAACATATACTCAGCTTCGCAAAGAAATAAAATTCAAAAATAAAATACTTCTAGCTCAGGTTCCAAAAAATCCTCATCCCGATCTTAAAAATAAGAGAGAGCTATCTGATATTGTACAAAAATTGCAAGCCAAGATGTCTATTGAAAGAGAACCTAATGGACAGGAATTCTATGTCCTAAAAGGCTATAGATTTACAGGGCTTAGCAATGTAGAACTGGCAAAACTAAAAAAGAAGCATGGCAAGGATGAAAAGCTCAAGAATTATTCCATGACAATCTACAACGACAACAATCCATTTGATTATCAGCCGAAGATAGAGTGACA
>DASPMU010000054.1:0-8897 GCA_035626895.1 Alphaproteobacteria bacterium | reverse complement strand
AAAGGATTTCCGCTTGAATCATACTGCGCGTAAAGTTCATTATCAATTTGGTACTTGTTTTTATAGAATTGCAAGGATTTTCTTGCTGATTCCATAAGCTGGGGATCTTTGCTTTCAGCGCTTCGAACCATTATCCACATAGAGTTTATGCTATACCCGCCGCCGTCAATTCCATTTCCGTATTCTCTTTTCTTTGTGAGCATTGAATTATATTGGCCATTCTCAAGCTGCGCTTCAAGTGTTGCTTGCTTCATTTTTTCATACATCGTGTTCCAGGGGGCTCCTCTTCTTTCAGATAATTCTCTAAAGACTCTGAAATCAGAATATGAAAGCCAGACTTCATCAGCTACCCAAACTGACGTCGCGCCTGATACTCCGCCGTAAGGCGCAAGATATCCGTCCCTGGTTATTCCAAGCCTTTCAAGTCCTTTTGCAAGTTTATCGATTAATTCTGTATATTCAGGATCGCCCCATTTCTCTTCAGCAATGAGCAGCGCTTTTATTGCTCTTAAGTCTGCGTCAGTTGCAATGTTTGATCCATCTCCTTCAGCCTTTCCTTCAGGGGTTAATCTCCACATTAAATAACCATGCTGAGGTTCAAGCATGTATTGCTTGACGAATTTTAATTCACGGTCAAAACTTTCTTTATCCCCCTCCCGGGCCTTCCATAATAAATAATAACTTATTGCTTCACTGTTTGTGTTATTATCAATCAATTTTTTTGTATTGTTTGCTTGAATGTATAGATCAATATGTCCATTTTCTTTTCGAAGGTTTTTATCAACAAATGATTGTGCTGCCTGAAGGTTATCTATTATAGATTGTTTCGGAGCGTCAGTTGTATTATCGCTTCGTTCTTCATCTCTGATTATTGGAAGCGACTTTGTGATAAGTCCAAGTTCAACTCCTGTAATGAAAGCTCCAGCTATTAATATGTAGACAAACATTATTCCAAATAGTATCCATACTTTTCCTTTTTGCAATTTTGTCTTGCCCCGATTTGAATCTGAATCATTTGAACTCATTACATATCACCTTTGTCAAAGTATAGATGGAATTGCTTTGCATGTTCTTTTGCAAGTGCAGCATCAGCGTTCGCTCGGCTGTACTTAATACTATTTAACCTGTAAATGATAAAGTATACTGAAAGCAATGCGATTGTCAGAACGCTTATTGCAACTCCTATTGCAAACATTGCTCCGGAACTATACTCTAGTTTTATTATATAATCTCCTTCCATTTTAGGAGCAATAAGCATGAACTCCGGCCCTATTGTTGTTATTTCTACTTCCTTTCCATTTATTGTTGCTTCAAAACCAGGATCGTGAGTCATTTTTACTACTATTGCTGTTGAGGTTGATGCATTTTTAACATATATGGTGTAATGATCAGGATTATACATCTGCATATCAACACTTATACTTGGATCGTATGGTTCTTCAGTCAGCCTGACATATGAGGAAAGATATCTTATTTCTTCAATATCTGTACTTACAAATTCTTCTCTTGCGCTTTCGCAATATACTTCCTTGAACATAGTGCGGCATTTAGGCCGGAGCTTTTGAACATTCTCTGCCTGGGCAAGATCAACTGCCTGGGCAAACGCAGGATTCACTAAACCAACATCAAAGTAATGGTATCTTGAATTATTTGTAGCGACATACTCAAGCGTACCATTAAGCCTGCTCATCACAATCTTATCTCTTTCTCCTTCTTGTATATTAACATAGAGTCTGTCAACATTTGCTGCCTTCAGATATATAGTTGTTAAGTTTGCATTATGGAATCCTGAAGAAACGGAAAAGAGTTCATCGGCATATTGGTTTGTGATTCCCTGCTCATAATATCCATAGACTTGATGCTTTTCTGTAAATGAATTTCTTACTGCAAAACTTTGATCAGTATAAGGCATGCTTATTCTTCCTTCTATCGGCTCATGCAAGAACTCAGGTTTTGAACTTATCTCATCAGTTGTTGCCCAATGAGTCTGGACATTGTAAATCATTATTCCAGAAACTAACACAAAGGCAACAAGCATGGAATAATACATGACTTTCTGCTTGTATGTGTATATCATGTTTGAAAGTGCTGCTACAAGAACAGCTGCAGTTATCAAAAATTCAGGAATTATCCTATGATACTGTATCGATCTCAAAATATTCATAGGGAATATATTGTAGGCTTCAAGATAATAGAATAAAACCATTACAAACAAAACTAAAGTTATTCCTGTTATTAATTCATGATTGTGAAGCTTCTTTACAGTCCTGTTCTTTGGATTCTCATCTAAAGTATAATGATGCTTAAGATTATATCTGTATTTATTCTTGCTAATATATTGCAAGTAGCCAAATATTAATAGAAGCAAGAATACTATCATTACAACTGGTCCTGGGCCTTTTAGGTTTCCTGCATCAAAAAAGAAGTTCACAGGCTTGATTATATTAGGAGGAACCTGATAGAATGGCAGATATGAAACGCCCATGTGCGCGCCTGAAGATACTTGCTCGTATGTTATCTGAGGCAAGAACTGTAGCGCGCCAACTAATAAGCTTAGGAACACTATTCCTATGAATTGCCAGATATAATGCTTTGCCCCTACTTCAATATCTGCTGTCTTTCTTAGGGCAATTGTTAGTAAATATAATCCCATGAACATGCATAATGAGAACCAAATAAGCGGATGAGCAAGATAGGAAATTCCCAAAACTAAAATCATCCAGAATCTAAATGGCCTTAAGGGTTCCTTGAGGAATAGATATAATCCTAGCGGATACAGGAACAAGAACACTACAGTTATAGGCTCCCATCCATAGCTCCTAAGGCTTATGAACGTATTTGAAAGAAGGAATAATGAAGCAAAAGCAGATACCCAGATTTTTCTTGAAACCTTATAGCATACAATAAACGTCATGAATGTTGCAACAAGATGCCCAAATATTACAAGTAGGAGAGCAGCTCTTGCCGCATCAAGATTAAATAATTCCATCATAGTTATATTCATCAAGTAAAATCCAGATTGATAATACTTAAGCAGCGGCATTCCTAGATACCAGTAAGGATTCCATTGGAAATTCGGGAAATTATCACGAATATATTCTGTCTTCCAGATATGGGTCTCGATATCCCAGGCCCCGAATGTGTGAAGATTTCCTTCATTTGTTCTCCAATCAGGATTATCATATGTTTCAGATATCCAGCTATCTCCGAATAATAGTTTCTGGTCTAAAGCAAGCCAGACTCCTGTAATGAATAATATTGCAAGGAAAAAACCTAAGGCTGTCCTTATTGTTTTTCTAAAGCCTTTGTCTGTATCGATATTAACTAAGCTTGGATCATCATAACCATATATTCCGTATTCATAGTTTGAATCTGTTTTTCCATCGTTAAGATAAGTTGTTGTATGTTTCATATTTTCCTCATAATATTAGATTTTACTCTAAGTCATATGCTTTGCCTGATTACTCCTCTCTTGGCGCTCTGCGCTTGAGATGCTAAAGCTTGATTTGATGTTTTTGCTCTATGATCTGCAGGAGATAACTCGCTTTCAGGAGCAGGGTCTCCGACAAATAATATTGAGCTTGAAAGTATCAATGTATAAAACATAAGCCATATTGCTATTGGAAGATAGCTTCTAAGCTGTTCTACGCTTCCAGCAGTTATTGATTTGAACAATGCAAAAACGCTAAATCCAAAACATATTATTGCAAGCAGTATATTCCACCGGACTTGCGATATTCCTGTATGCTCGACTTTTTTGTTCGTCCTTACAAAGCCGACATATCTGCCAAGTATCAGGGCGTTGAATGCAGCTCTTGCATAGATAAACATGCTGTTTGTTATCAGGCTATATTGCAAGAAAGCATCTTTGAGTGTGACTTTATCTTCATCGAGCCTGTTTTTCAATGCGACATAGATCATGCTTATTCCCATTACTACATTCAAAAATAAAAGCCCAAGCATTAACGATGGAAGCCAAGTATGATGCGTTCCTCCAAAAAAGAAAGAAAGTATAGGAACAGCAATATATATGAGGCTTACAACTCCGATGATCCACCAGCCAAGCGTAAATATTGTATGTATCTGCTGGCGCAGGGAAAATTTCCCGAATAATATCTTATGCCAGTTCTTTCTTAGGATTGCAAGGTTTCCATTTGCCCATCTATATTGTTGGGATGAATATGAATTGTAATCTGATGTTGCGTAGCCATGTACCAAGACTTTTGGTACATACGCTCCATGATATCCTGCTTCATTTATTCTCAGGCCGACTTCAATATCTTCAGTTGCAGTATAATGTGAAAAACCTTTCACAAGCTTGAACACATCTGTTCGGACAATCACGTTTGTTCCGCAGAAAGGCATTGCTTTATCATCTGCCTTGCTTACGCACTGGGCCTGGTAAAATATGTTATTTCCAAGCTGCTGCGCCCTTTCGATTGCTGTATCAGTATTTATGAAATGCTGCGGAGTCTGGATAAAACCAACTTGAGGATCACTGAAATGATCCATTGTCTCTTCCAAAAATTCTGGAAGCGGCGCTTGATCGCTGTCAAATATTACAAAATAATTTTCTTTTACATGATGCTTGACTGCATGATTAAGATTTCCTGCCTTATATCCAATTCTGTCAGGCCTTGTTACAAGCACGGCGTCGAACTTCTTTGCCAGGCTCTTCATATTATTTTTATCTTCAGTTGTGTTGGAGTCATCAAGAAGATATATCTGGACTCCTGCTTTCCATTTTAATGCCTTGCATGCTGCAAGAGTTCTTTGCACTATTTCTTTAGGCTCATTGAACACAGGAATTAATATTGCAACCTTATTATGCTCAGAATCCCTGTCAGGCAAAAGTTGAGGGGTTGAATCAACTGTATTTCCCTTGATTAGATTATATACAAAGTATATTGAAAACAAAAATGAAAAAATCTCAACAGGAAATATCAGATATGATAGGGGGAATCTTTCGAATGAGTTTATAGGAAACTGCTGGTTTGTCGTATAATGTATTATAGTATTTGACAAATATACAATTATCAATGCAAATCCTACTGCTGCAAAAAGCAAGTAGAACAATTGATATGGTGTTCCTTGTTTTTTTATTGCTTTAACTGACTGTGTCATGTTCATACCGTTTTTTCGTTAATTCGTATTATGCTAATTATTTACGATAATTCGTGCTTAATCAATACATTCTTAAGTTTTTGATGCAGGCCTTATATCACGTGTTCCGCTTAGCAGGAAGACTAATCCTATCACTATAAGCATCAATGCAAATCCAAGTATTGTCGGAACTAATGGCTTCTTTATTGCTTCAGCCCAATATTCTCCTGAAGCAATCGATAGGATTGATGATCCTGTGATTCCATTTTCTATTCCTTCAATTGCTGCCTGGTTAGGAACTGACATTACATAAACACTTCTATCTTCTAATTCGTATGTTTGTTCCCCATTTGCATTTCTCAGGGTTATGCTTGCTACTGTGTAAGTCGTATCAGGTTTTTCTGCTGCAAATGATCCTCTCCAAGTTCCATAAGTCTGTGATCCTTCAATTCTGCTTAATGATATATTGAAATTATCTCCTCTATTGCTTACAACATTCGCGCTTGCGCTTGTTATTCCGATGGAGTCTCTGGCATCAATTGTTATATTTATAATTGATCCGTTTGAAACCGTGCTTTCGCTTATTATTGAATATACTAAGCCGAGTTCTGCTGAAATATTTGCCAAGTCTTCTCCAAGCGAGTAGAATGAATGATCTTCAACTCTTATTTCTTCTGTATCATCATCGCTTGATAGCTCAATAGAGTATAATTCATATAGTCCTGCAATTTCAGGTTCAAACTCTATTTCCCATGTTCCATAATATTCTGTTCCTTCCGTACGAGTCATATCTAAAGTCAAATATCTGCCCTGAGGCGTAACTAATAATGCTTCAACACTTTCCACTCCGTAATCAAAGCTCTCAGCATCAAGCGTCAATGTCTGCGTGTCGCCAAAATTTACTACATCTTTCTCAAATATGGCGTAAATTAATTCAGGGCTAAATCCTGCGCTTCCGGAAATACTTGATCCACCGCCTGAGCCTCCTCTGCTTCCTCTATCTCTGCCACCTGACCCTCCGGAGCCTCCTGAACTTGGTTCAGTTACATAATGCGCTCTTGAAAGTCCAAGATCATAAATCAATGTTGATGATGTTTTTGTGTTAAAGCCGCTGACTTGAGTCAGATAGTTATTTCCAGGAGACAACGATGGTATATATAGAGACCACTCTGTTTCATTGGAATTATTGAATGTCTTATTTAGAGCATAGCTTGTACTAGTTCCGCCATTTGTTATAATGACGTTCATCTCTGTGAAGCTTGCATGTTTATTATTCACTAATACTCTAACTTTCGTGTCTGTTGATCCAACAACATCTCCTGAATTATCAAGACTTGAAAAGAATGGATTGATTACATTATCTACATACACGTTCCAAATCCTTGATTCAGTTGGAGATTGCGCAGTTATGACTGATAATTGCGTGTTTGCATAATCTGGAGGTTTTGGTATGAATAATACTCCAGGATTCCAAGTAAACACTGCGTTCTGAGATATTGTATTATTGTATACAATTCCATCAATGAGCCATGTTATGTTGTTTGTCGCGTTTGAGTTAACTGTGAATGTTGCCGTACCATCTTCTCTCATTGAATAATATGTAACATTGCCCTGCTGCTGTGGCGATAAACTTGTGCTGCTTCCAGTGATTCTTGCTGATCCTGAAGGAGGAGTCGTTGTGTTTCCTGACTGATTATTTGTGTTGTTGTTAGTATTGTTATTTGTAGTATTGCCTGGAGGGATTGTAGTGTTGCCAGGGATTGTCGTATTTCCAGTGCTATTTCCAGGAGGAGTTGTAGTGTTAGTCGTGTTGGTATTATTTACTGGAGGAGTCGTGTTGATAGGAGGTGTTGTATTTATTGGCGGTGTTGTGTTGATAGGTGGCGTAGTATTTATTGGAGGAGTATTATTGATAGGAGGGTTATGTACTCCGTTTACAGAATATCTAGGTTTGTTGTTTAATTCGGCGTCAAGATACGCGTAGTATTCAATTGCTATTGCAACCATCTCGTTTGTCGTCTCTGTATATTCATACGTATCTAAATCATCATGATAGTTGAATATTGTATCGCCATCTGCCCTGGCTGGGAATGCTCCATTGATCCATCCTGGAATATAATTTTTGCCGTTCTTGAAAGATTTTCCTTCGTGGAATTTATCAAGATCTTGTTCCCCATGCCATTTATTTCCAAAAGCTCCAAGCTTCTTATCCATTATATTTGCAACACCATCTAAATAGACGTAAGTATTGCTTTGCGAGTCAAAGAATTGATATCCTGTTCCTCTGGCTCCAACTACTGCACCATTTGTTTCTGAACTATATCCAGTGTCAACAAGCCATCTTGAATGGAATTCATTAGGATCATTTCCTATTCCAAATATGAAGCTCATTGAACCCGTCGGGGCGTTTAATCCAGGGCCTTCTTGTACTAAATTCATTCCAGTGAGCCATGATAATTGATTGTGCGCGACTGTAGTTATGAATGATTCTGGTGATTGAACCAGATCAATTGCTTTTGAAGCAAACAAGCCTTCAAGGAGTATGTATCTGCTGTTTTGGAACTGGATGTTCCTGTTGAATTCAAAGACTCTCTCTCCATTGTTTGATATTGATGTAGGTCCTGCATCCTTGTAATCTCCATATATTTTTCCTCTGAAGAATTCTTCAGGAGCCTGGCCGCCTACTGGATAGGTGAGACCTGAATTTAGTATTTGTGTTTTATGTCTTATATATTCTTCCCAATAGAACTCGTTTCCTCTTGTCATGTCTGATATGAATGTATGGCTTACTGAATTTCTCAAATCATATGCTTCCTGCAGATATGCCTGGTTTCCTGTATAATCATATAATAAGAATAATGCTGCTCCAACATATGCTGCATTTGGATCATTTGACGAGAATGCATAATTGTTCTTTATGTAATTATATGTCTGGATTGATCTAGTCAATAATTGCTGCCCCTCTGCACTTGAGTAATCGTTAACTGCAGGCCATGCTTCAAGGAATGCAAGCAAAGTCATTGTAGTATAGCTTTTATTTGCTTGTGCATAAAATACATGGCAAGGGTTCGTTTGTCCATTGAAGCCGCCGCCATTTATATCGACGTCAAAATAACATCCGAATTCATATCCCCATCCTTTTGAGACTGCGTAGCCATTTGCGCCAGGATTTGATACTGGAGTTCCGACTCTATCATTGTATGTTAAGTTTAAACAAGGCTCGTTTATCTGGCACTTGTATATTTCTGCTGCTGTCTCTATGCAATTATCCCACCTGCTGCTTCCGTCATCTGCGCCGCATAATGATATAACATTTGCCGTCTGCAAAAGTTTCGGAGGATTATTATCGTCTCCAGGTATGTATACATTAATCCTGGTCATGCTAGTTTGGCCCGGGACAAATACATTATTGACGACCATTCCTGATCCAAGCCTTACTGCCTGCGGTCCTGAACCTTCTTGCACGCTGACGCCCTGAAGGCTTTCCAGATATCTTACATACATTAAAGTATGTTCTTGCATATCGGATTTTCCGGCAGCGAGTATATTATATTGGTTGAATTGGAATAGCTGCGGATTTGCCCTATATGCACTTCCAAGTCTTATTAGTGATAATGCTGCCTGGTCTGCTTCCATGATAAAACTTCCGTCGCTCATTATATTAAATGGAATAGAATATCCAGAATGATAATCTCCATGATAGCTTGATCCTTGCTGTAATTGAGCATTGAAGAATTCAAAAAATGTTGGGATAGTATTTGAAAATATGTTTGAACTTATTGTAAATGTTTCGG
>DASPMU010000053.1:0-44249 GCA_035626895.1 Alphaproteobacteria bacterium | reverse complement strand
TGACTATAAGATTCATAAGCACGCTTAATACTTCATATATTTCGGGAGGGTTCATAAAGGCAACTTACACAACAGACACCCTGATAGAAAACATATCAACTGGATACTATAGATACACTTTCCCAAGCGTTGAAGGCTTCATAAATATTTATGACGGCGTTCCTGTTCCTGGAATTATAACAGGATGGACATTGAATTTGACATATGATAGCATCTACGCTACATTCATGAATCTGGCAAATGAAACAGTCTTCATCGATCCAGGCCAGAATACGACGAGAAGCATCTATATTACAAGATCTAATTTAAGCATTCCGCCATCTACATTGCCTATCAGGATGACTCATACTAATTTGACAAACATAACGATACTTGATCAAGGGCAGCCTTCAGATTCTTTCTTGATAACTGATGTCTCGGGAAGCATGTCGGAGTGCGCAGTATATGAAAACCAGACCGTGTGCAGATACGAATACAAGCAGGCCGGCTGGTGGTGGTTCTGGCTTACGACATCATGCACTTATAATAATGTATCATGCGGCTCAAATGAATGCGGAATAAATCCGATCAATGCAACTAGAAATTATGCGGTTGTAAATCAAAGCGTGTGCACTAAGACATTGATGGATGTTGCAAAGGAAGCAGATAATTTATTTGTAGATACAGTTCTAAATGCCTCGACACTGCATAGGATCGGGCTTGTTGATTTTTCAACTGACGCGAATCCTCCGACAAATCTTACGAATGTTGAAGCAGTTTTAACAAGCGAGATAAACACTTATACTCCAAGCGGAAGCACATGCACTTGCTGTGGAATCAACAGGGCAAGAAACATGCTGATAAATTCTACAAACAAAAAATTCATGGTCGTTCTCAGCGATGGAGAACCGACACATAATTGCAGCAATCTAAATGATTATACTGGAACTTCCTCAAGTACTACGTCAGCAAGCAATGCTGCAATAAATGCAAGCAGGACTGCATGCCTGAATAATATAACTGTGTATTCAATAGGATTCGGCGCTTCGATGAGTTCTGCAGGACACGCCGTGATGAAAAATATTTCCTGCAACGCTTCATTATATTATAATGCAACTAATGTAACCCAGCTTGCAAACATTTATGCAGAAATAACTCAGCAGATACTTCTCTCGGCAAATTTCTCGTCTCAGACAGTGAATATTTTAGGATCTTTCAATAAGACTGCTTTAAGGGAAGGATATCTTGATGTATATTATACTGATGTAAACAGCATAGATATACAGAATAAAATTTCCTTGGTTATAGAATCAGAACAATTCAACTCATGTACAAAAAGTGTAAAAATTCCCGGAGGAATAACTATTCGTGACGCTCAAGTCACTTCTTATTCGAGCAATTATTGGACGACACGAGTCAAGGTAAATAACAACACAATATATAATCTCTCCAGCTATAATAAATCATATGACTTGCTCGGAGATCCATTTATAATACAGGTCCCGTCGCTGCTTCTGAATACTGGGCAGAATAATACGATAGAACTTGTAGTTGGGGACCAGACGAATTCATCTAATTGTTCAAACAACAATACTTTAATCTATACTGCCCTCATCAATGTATCGACGACAAGAACTGACGCCCTTGAGAAAAAAGTCGGATGCGACTGGAAAGTACAATCTGCAGGCGGGATGATGGATCTTTCAATTCCTTCAGATTACTCAGGAAACAAGACTTGCTATTATAATTCGACATTGATTTATTACGACGATGAAGACGTATATGATGTCTCAGTGTATAATATGCTCAAGCAGCTTGATTATGAATCAAGCGGAACAATATTTTTCGACTTGACGCAAAATGACCTGGAAATATTGCTGATTACGACAGGGCAGGTTGCATACATGTGGGGCCCTTCGCTTGTAAATATTGAGGTTTGGAAATGAAGAGGCTTGTGCAAAATATTAAAGCGCATTTAGGGAAAAGAGGATTCACATACATACTTGTATCAACGCTGATAACTGTAGTATTGCTTGTTTTCTTTTTCGCGTCAAGCAGCTATAAATACCAAGACCAGACAACACTTCAGCAAGTCCGAATCAGGGCAATGAATGATTTTGTAAAAGATTTAAACAATGACATCCACAGGGCGACATATATTTCTGCATTCAGGGCGATGCTTGCCCTTGAAGACAATGTTGCAACAACTGGGGAATATTTGACAGACATAAATGCAACATTTAGGGAAGCATTCTTTTATGGAACAATTAACGGAAGTGATTCTGGGATAATGCTTAATTCGACTTTCCAGGATTATCTTTTGCGCGTCCAGGACATGGCATCAAATACAGGATTTGGGCTTGACATGAATGTTTCAAGCATCAGGATAGTCCAGGCCTCTCCATGGGTGATAACTGTATACATGTCAATAAACATTTCAATTGATGACGCAAAGCGCACAGCCTCATGGAATATAAGCAAGGAATATTCAACAGATATTCCAATAGAGAATTTAAGAGATCCGCTATACAGCAAAAATACTCTAAATAGGGTTCCAAATGTAATAAAGCAATTCAACCAAAGCGTACTTGTAAACGGATCAAATGTAACTAATCTTGAAACGTTAATTGCCGATTCATATTACTTAGAATCTCCAGATGCTCCAAGTTTTATAATGAGATTTGTTGGAGATACAGGTTCAGATCCTAACGGCATAGAAAGCGTAGTTGATATTGTAGACATATCTGACCAAGATATAGAAGTTGATGAGAATGCTGTAAAAATAGATTACATTTATTTTAATTCAATATCAACAGACAAAGTTTGCGACGTTGAAAATCTGGACCCAAGCTATTATTTCGTAATACCAAGCGATCGTATAGCGTTGTACCAGATAGGAGGACTAAATTATTCAGTTTCATGCCCATAAAATCCTAAAGTCTATAAGTATGTCCTAGGACGATACTAAAACAAATATTTTATAAAGGGCAAATGATAAAATAGTATAAAAGATGGTGGGTAATGGCAGGCATTAAAATAAAGACTGGTGCAGATAAACTTATAGAGCTAGTTTCTGAAAGAAAAAAAATTTCTATAGAGGATGCTGCAAAAAGTCTGGGCGTCGGAAAGACAGTAGTCCAGGAATGGGCAGAATTCTTAGAAGAAGAAGGCATCATTAGCTTAGAGTATAGTCTATCAAAGACATGGATTACAGAGAAAAAGATAACAAAAGAAGATATAGTTCGAAGCGCAAACGAGGTTTATTCTGAAAAAGATGCACTGGCAAGAAAGATTGATGTTGCGATAACAACTCTTCAAAAAGACACTTCAGGCTTTGAAGATATAAAGAAAGAGTTCGAAAATATCCAGAAAAACATCAAAAATGAGATCGAACTTGTAAAAAGGCAGCTTAGTGATCTTGAAAAATTTGACAATCTTAGGAAGAATCTTGATAAGGATATAACAAAGCAAAAATCTGAATACCAAGATTTTGTTTCTCAGGCCCAGGAAAAAATCAAGGCAGAATCACAAAAATATGACGAATTAAGATCAATTATTGAAAAAGAAAGAAAAAATATCGATCAATCTATACAAAAAATCGAAGATCTCAAAAAATTGAAGACTGAATACGAGAGAACTATTTCCTCCTTAAGAGATTCGCTCAAAAATATCGATAATACTCTTGCAGACCAGAAAAAGAAGTTCGATACTTCAAGCAAGAATCTACAGAATTACAGGGAATCAATAGACGATCTTGATAAAGAAATATCCCAGAAGAAAAATACATTACTGAACAAAAAACTTGAGGAACTCAAAACAATACAAGATAAACTCCTGAAGAACCAATCAGGAATCGAGACAGATCTTAAGCAAAAAATGTCATCAATGAAAAATTATGCAGGCCTTAATGGAAAGCTTGGCGCAGCATTTAGCGGAGCGATCGCAAAAAATATCAGCACGGAAAAATTAATCGCTGAAATTGAAAATGACAAGACAAGCCTTGCAAAAGATCTCGAGGCGCTGAAAACAAAAGTTGAGAAATTCACTTTAATATCTTCCCATAGCAATATGAAAACAGGCTTCAAAGATCTCGAGAATACTCTCAAGGAGCTTGAAAAGAAGAAAGGCGGAATCCGAGCGAAAATAGAAAGACTGGTTTCAATGATTAAAGGATAGATAGATAAGGAGCATTCAGCAAGATAAATTTTAATGTTTTATTAGTATACACAAGGTGATTAGCATACCAAAAAAAACTGAAAAGAAATCAAAACACGCAGCATCTCATATACATGCATCAATCAAGAAAACATCCAAGAAAGATAAGAAAATAGCAGCAGCGCCAAAAAAATCAAAAGATTCAATAGTTCAAGATCAAAATAGTGATACTATCCTAGATACTTACGATTTCTATTCAGAAAGAATTCCGCTTACTGTAACAATCATAAAAAAACATGGAGAGTTTGTCCCTACATATTCTCTTCAAATTTCTGCAATCAGCAAGACAACAGAATTAATCCTGGAAAAAGTAAGGCTTGAATTAATAAGAAGAGTAAGCCTTGGAACTGAAGATATCGGAGATATCAAAAAGACAGATCTTGTCGAGGATAAGTTCAATGAACTTATAGGAATATTGATTGACAAATATTTTCCAGACAGCGATTATGATACTGTAAATTTCTTGAGGTCATATTTGAAAATAAACAGCCTTGGTCTTGGAAACATAGAACTTCTAATGAGCGATGAAACGCTTGAAGAACTTGTAATCAATCAGGCATCTGAGCCGGCATGGGTATATCATAAGAAATACGGCTGGCTAAGAACTAATGTATACTTGAAGAATGAAGAGCAGACAAAACATTATGCGAGCATCATTGGAAGAAAAGTAGGAAGACAAATTACTGTTCTAACTCCGCTTCTTGATGCGCATTTAGGAACTGGAGACAGGGTAAATGCAACACTCAGCCCTGTGTCAACTAACGGTAATACTATAACAATAAGAAAGTTCTCAAAGGATCCTTGGACTATCACTAAATTCATCAAGACAAAAACTATTGCGCCAGAAGCTGCAGCATTAATCTGGACTGCAATACAATATGAACTTTCTGCATTGATTGCCGGAGGAACAGCTTCAGGAAAGACATCAGCGCTTAATGTATTTGCAAATTTTTTCCCCCCTAATCAAAGAATAATCAGTATCGAAGATACAAGAGAAATCGTTCTTCCTAAGTTCTTGCACTGGGTTCCGTTAAATACTACTTTGCCAAATGCTGAAGGAAAAGGAGAGATCAATATGGGAGATCTCCTTGTAAACAGCCTGAGAATGAGACCAGACAGAATTCTTGTAGGAGAAGTAAGGCGTAAGAGAGAGACTGAAACATTATTCGAGGCAATCCACACAGGACACTCAGTATACGCAACATTCCACGCTAACAGCGCAAAGGAAACAGTCGAAAGACTTACTAATGCGCCGCTTGACGTTCCTAGTATTATGTTGCCGGCAATCTCGCTTGTAATAGTACAATTCAGAAATAGGCGTACTGGAAAGAGAAGAACATTCCAGATCGCAGAAATAATGCCTGGCGGCGAGGCAAATGTTATTATGCAGTATGATATCAAAAAAGATGTATTAGTCCAAGTAAGCAAATCTAAAGCTCTATACGATAATATTTCTCTGTTTACAGGAATGAGCGACAGCGAGATAAGCAAAGAACTTGAAGATAAAGTAAAGGTATTGAATTATCTTGTTGATAAAAATATCGCTGACGTCGATGGAGTTGGAAGAATTGTCGCAGAATATTATACTAATAAAGATGGCCTCATGAAATATGTGAATGGAAAGAAAGACTTCCCATTAGCATCGCAATTGACGCTTGAAGTTCCTAAGGAAAATCCGTCTCAGCCTACAAAAGAAGTTCAAGCTTCTGCATCTAAATCTGATAAAAAAGAAGATAAGAAAGAAGAGAATAAGAAGGAAGATGCTAAAAAAGAAGATAAAAAAGATAGCAAGGAAAATAAAGATATCAAGACAGAAATCAAAACTATCTCTGCCCAGACAACGGAATCTCCAAAACCAGAAGCAAAAAATGATGCTCATGCAAAATCTGAATCTCATGAAAAAGAAAAACATGAGAAACATCCGGAAAAATCTCACACAACTCCCTTAAATAAAAAAGATACGAGCAAGGAAAAGGCAAAGCCTAGATTTTCATTCCCATTATTGCATTTGAAAAAATGATATGCATTGTATGCATTATAATCAAGCATTATAAAATATAATAAAAATCTGTAGACCTTTAGATATCTACAATGAAACATACTGATCATGATATATTCATATTTAGCGGCAAGATTTCCGGGACTTAGAAGCAAGCTTAGGCAGGCAGGCATATTTCAAGAGCCTGAAGACTACATAAAAAATACTCTTGCAACTTCTATATTGCTCTCAGTTGGAATGTTTTTTGTATTCTTCTTTTTTACACTGTCTTTATGGGCAATAATTGTTGTTCCGCTATTTATTCCAATGATTTTTAGTTATTTTATGAAATTCGTTGATGTCAAGATTGAAAACATCAAGAAAAAAATCGATGAAGAGATAATTTTTGCCGGAAGATTTTTGATTATTGGACTAGAATCTGGCGTTCCGATACACAAGATTTTCGAAGACATGGAAAAAAACTATGAATACATAGGATTCTATTTCGGAGAGATATTAAACAAGGTATATCTGGGAACAAGCATGGAGGATGCAATAAGCGATACTCTAAACACTACGCCTTCCCCCAATCTTAGAAGAATACTTTGGCAAGTCATGAATTCTATGAAAACAGGAACTGAAGTCGGGACAGCCCTTAATTCCGTGATCGACCAGATTGTAAGAGAGCAGGCAATAGCTGTACAAGAATACGGAAAGAAATTATCTCCACTAGCAATGTTTTACATGACTATATCAATAATTGTTCCTTCGCTTGGAATAACCATGCTTGTAATACTTGCAACATTCATAGGACTTAAAGTAACTATGCCAATACTTCTTGTCATGGCAATGCTCATAGCATTTGTACAATTCATGTTCCTATCGCTGGTGCGATCATCAAGACCTTCCATAAGTACTTAATAACTAAGCATTCAAGAAAAACATTGAATAAAATTCAAATATCATGAAACACGAAAAAGAAAAATCGGAAATTCACAAGAAAAATTTCAAAGATGAATTAATAGAATCAAGTGATATAAGAGTATCTTTCAAGGATTCCAAAAACTTGACTGAATTTAAAGATAAGATAAATAGCGTTCTAAAAACTCATTTTGATGAAAAGACTTTTGAAAAAGAACAGAAAGATGCAAAGAAAGCAAAAAGCAGATTCGACAAGAAGCAGAAGAAAGGAAAGAAAATAATCGGGCTATTCTCAGATTTTTCTCTTAGATTAAACATAGATATGCCTGCAAGAGAAATAAACAAAATGGTCGTGTATCTATCGATATTTTTGACTATTTTAATATCTCTTGTAGTAATGGGATTTGTCATAGCAAATGACAGAACAATCGACATCTTGCTTACATTCTGGATCTTCATTTGGACTTTAGGCCTTGGACTGATATATTTGCTATTATCACTTTTGATATTTATATATCTTGATATGCGCATGTACGCATATGTAAAGCAAATTGAGGAAAATCTTCCGGATTTCTTGCAGCTAGCGTCAGCAAATATCAGCGCAGGAATGACTGTTGATCGCGCGCTATGGTATGCTGTAAGGCCGAAATTTGGAATTCTGGCAAAAGAAATGGAGACTGTTGCAAAGTCAACAATCGCAGGAGAAGATCTTGAAAAGGCTCTTTCCAAACTCACTTTGCGCTATGAGTCAAGAATACTACGAGAGACAATTAACTTGATCATTGAAGGAATTCAAAGCGGAGGAGAGATTGCCGATCTTTTGAATAAATTGTCTACAAACATCAAGGAAACACAATTGATGAGAAAAGAAATAAGCGCAAGCGTTACAACATACGCTATATTCATCGGCGTAGCAACAGTCGGCGCGGCGCCAATACTCTTTGCCCTGAGTACTCAGCTTTTGATTATTATACAGCAGATATTCGGTTCTATCAATATAGATACTTCAACAGGACCATCAGGTCTTTTTAGCCTGAATTTTTCCGGAGAAAGCATCAAATTATCAGACTTTAGAAGGTTTGCAATCTTGGTTCTATGCATTTCATCATTCTTTTCAGCAGCAATAATCAGCACAATCCAGAAAGGAACAATAAAAGACGGCGTGAAAACAATCCCGATATTCATGATAATATCTATAGTATTATACTATCTTGCATCAAACATGTTCCAGACATTAATGGGCGGAATGTTTGGCAACTGACCCGCAAGGAACTATTATTCCTGCGCTCAAAATATAACTTCTTGTGCTTTTGGAAAAGTGACAGCCTCCCAAAAAGTCGCTGATGCGACATATTTAAACCGCATATAAGAAAGATATGTTTTATTATCCTATAAATTTTCTCAAGAAATAGAAAAGAAATAAAAAATTAAAGGCTTACTTTGCAATATGCCTGATTGTTATGTCGGATTCTACATGCTGCAAGTATGTGTAGCCTAGTTCTAGGTCTAATGGTACTTCTACAACATTGTCGCTTCCTGAGACATCAACAGTACAGTATAGTGTTGTTGTTTCCTTGCCTGAACCGTCTTTGAATAATCTAACATATCCATCGCTAACTCCCTGGCAAACTACTGGAACATTTCTTCCTGATACCTGTACATCCTTGAATTTTATCCTGACCTTTCCTCTGTCTAGGTTACTTTCAACATCATTGCATTCTAGTTTATCATCCTTGAAGAATGCATCTCCAGTTCCGACATGCGAGATTTGAAGCGTCAAGCCGATCTTTCCGTTTCCAGCATATGATTCTTTTAATGATGTTACATGGATTGGAGCGCCGCTGTTTTGTGGAGATTTTTCTCCTTCAACAGTGCAGATTTCATTTCCACTTAATGCTTGTTCAACATTGTTCTTTACGCAGATTTGAGTTGCAACTTTAGTTGTGTACTTGTAGCAAACATTTGCCCAGATCTTTTGCTGGATGTCTCCCTGGATCGTTGGGCCGTATTTCAAGTCTCCAAGTTCGATTGTCGCAACGCCGCCATTAAGCACAGTTCCATCAAAGTTTTTTACAGCTCCTCTTAGCTCTTCACCAAATCCTGATTGTTCTGAAAATTTCTTTTTGAAGTCTGGCAAGCTTGATCCGTAAGTTCTTGCGTCAAGTCCCCAGATCTGGACATATCCTTCTGTTGCCTTGATGTCGCTCTCTCCTACGTTTTCAGCTTTTACAACAATGCTAAATCCACCTTGGCCGCCATCAACTGTCCTGTCCGGAGGGCTTCCTGGCAAGAAACTAGTCTTAAGGCCTTCAGTTCCGCCAATAAATGTCTTTCCTGTAGTATTCTGCTGGCCGCATCCGCTTAAAGTAAATGCCAGAGCAAAGACCATAAACACTACGAATATCTTGTTTAATTTGTTATTCATTATACATCACCTTTGTATTAATATGATTGTAATTTTGCAGGGCATTGGACTAATTAAATTCTTCTGATTACAACATCCCTAAATATTGTCTTGGAATAGCCATACCATAATTCTATTTCCATTGGAGCCTGATATGCGCTTGCTGTTATTGGCTTTCCATCGATTCCCTTAGGGAATTCTATTGAACATGTTATCTGGCCTCTTCCTGAATCATCAAGTCTTATTACTTGGTCTGGGATGCAGCTCATTGTTATGTCGAAGTCTGATAGGTAGACATATCCTACATATACAACATTCTTGTCAGTTGACTTTACAACTTCGCCTGATGCTGGATCGCATTTGTATAAGCTGAAGTAATCGTATAGTTCATCAAATGAATTTCTTGGACTGTGCTGCACGTTTATTACGAAAGTAGTTCTTCCTCTGCCAGGTCTTTGTTCAATACTTGTTATTGCAACTGGAGCTCCTTGTCCGCCTGAAAGTCCAACTGTCTGAGGCCTGCAAGCCTTCTTTACATTAGAATAAGGCTCTGGATCGATGCAAACCATGGTTGATGCGTGTGTTGCATAATCAAAGCATGAAGTTACCATTACTCTTTGCGTGAACTGCTCAAGCGATGGAGGCAAAGTCAAGATTGTTGCGGGGAATTCAATAACTTCCATTCCTCCTGCAGGATTGTTAGGATTTCTTCCTTCAAGCTGGAATTTTTTAAGCCATGCTCCCCAATTGAATGAATTAAACAAGGCTTGAGTGATCGGGTTTAATACTGAACCGATTCTTGCCTGGACAACTCCTGCATTTATTCCAGTGTATCCAGCGTATGCGCTTCCGCCGCCAGCATATCCTAGAGCGCTAAAGAAATTTCCCCTGTTAGTAAAACCGAATGTTGAGAATGAAACTGATTTTCTTCCGTTGATATTTGCAACGCCTAAATTAAGCACAGCATTACCTATTGGGATTCCTCCAATATTTAATGCAAAATTATCTGAGTCGCCATACCATCCGCCGAAACTGCTGCTTCTAAGAGGTCCAGTGTATCCTGGATAATTTGGAGTATACCCTTGGACTGCGACGATGTTTGGATCAAATCCATGGATAAATAATGCCCCGAAAGTGTCTGATGATCCCCTATTATATACTTCAACATTGATAGGGATTGTATTTTGATCAAATTGAGTTGGACTAGCCTGGCTGTCATAGTAGAATATCGTTGGAGGCGTATCCTGGAGGAATCTCATCTCAACGCTTTCATAGCCAGTATAATATCTTCTCTGAGCGTTGCTTGTTCCTGAGCAGCCGCTTATTACAACTAATGCTAGAATTAATCCTAATATGAAGAAGCCTTTGTATTTTTTCTCTGTACTCAACTCACGCACCATTTTTATTAAACCTCGTGTCTATAATATATAAATGTTACGTCTTTTACGCAACAGTTGTGAATGTCAATGAGCAAATGTTACGCTCCTCGCGTAACACCTTTGAACATCAGTGAATAAGTGTTTTGCTAGGCGCAACATCAATTATTCTTATCCTGGCTTCTTGCAGCAGTATAATCCGTTATTGCAATACTTTGCTTCAGGAACAAAATTATATGATTCAAGATATCTTGAATCTTCTTCGCCGCATGAGCAACTGAAGTCTGAACTGATTCTTGCTTCAATTCCGTTGTTTGTGAACGTACAATCACCATTGCCTGCACAGAATGAACAAAGATCATTGGAATCTGATTCTGAAACTGCTGCAGCATTACCTGCATTGTCCGGACTTAGATATTCATAATAGAATTGCTCATTAAGGCAATGATATTTATTTCTGAAATCGCAACCGTCTGCTGTTGAAACTGTTCCATATCCATATCTTGCCAGTACATCATCAGATGCAGTTTTGTTATTAACTAAATTCAAAAGTTTTTGAACTTGTCCATTTGTAAGGAATATGCATTTTTGTCCTTGGAAATAAGTATTCTTTCCGCATCTGGCTGTATCTTCTAGATGTGTTGCGCAATAATCACATGTATCAACACATTCTCCATTGAAGCTGACTTGCCATTCAGCGCAATTGTTTGCTGCGCAGCAGTATACGTTTCCAGGGCAATAGCCCTTTATGCATTTGCCATCTTTGCTTAGCTGGTTGCATTTCTCAAGGCCGCATGCGCATGCAAAATTCTGATTGAATGTGAAGGAATCAAATGGCTTATTTTGGCCGCATATTTGATCATCATTAGGATTTTTTGCGCAGTATTCGCATTTGCTTATGCAACCTCCGTTGTACTCAACTTGGAAACTGCTGCATTTTCCTTGCGCAATAGTATTTTCATCATATATATCGTAAATTTCTTCAGGCCTGTCTATTATTGTGCTGTCGCGCTTTATCTCAACTTGCTGCTCTGAAATGCTAATATAAGTGTATGTTGCGCGAACAGTAAGCGGGGTTAGATAATTTTTCTGATCCCTGGAATATCCGTTGGCATTAAGAGGCAGGTAACATTTGATGAAGGATTCGCTGCTTGAAAGCTTGAGTGTTCCAGATCCGCTTGGTCCGCATTGAAGCGGCATTCCTGAGACCCATGCTTCAACATTCACAATACCTACAATATCTCCGTTTGTGATGTCTGCATTTCCGCTTGTGCAGCTATCTGCGCTTGTGACATATCCAGTTCCCCTGTTTTCTATGTATATATTGAATTGAGGCCTGACATAATTGCTTTGAAGTTGTATTTCAGGGACTATTTTTGTGATTACAATCGGAGCTCCTTGTCCTGAACCGCCGTTATATGTCTCGCTCTTGCATGCAGCTGCTTCCTCGCTTCGGGTTGCTGTATTTGTATCAATACAAGTCATTGCTGTAAGTTCAGTTACATAAGGATAGCATAAATTATAAGTTATTTCAGTTTCTGCAGCTTCCCTTAAATTTGTCAATAGGTTAGCCCTGAAATATGTCTCAAAAGGCTCTTCGCTTCCTACAGGATTCCACGGGTTTTTTCCTTCAAGGCCTGTTATTGCAACTGTGTGAGAATTTCCAACCATTGTTATCCTATAATCATCGTATGCGACTTTCAAGACTGCAGGATTTTCTGCTGTGATATCTGTTGCACCCTTGTTTTTTATGAATATAATATTTCCGAATTCTTCTCTTTCATATACTACGTTTTTTGTGTTCTTATTGAATTCTACTACAACTCCTTCAGTTCCTGTACGGAAATTTTGATTGCTATAAGTTCCTTGGCATCCTGATATTAGTATAATTCCAATAATAATAACTATCATTATGCTTCGATTCCAATTTATGATTTTATTTCCATTCATTTTAATTTCGTTCTACCAAAACAACTGTTGTTCCTTCAACAGCATATTCGTATTTTGCCTTTGCAGCAAATGTTTTTGTGCTCTTAATATTGTTATCAAGAAGATCCGTAGGATTGTCAAATTTCATCCTGCAACTAACGGCATCAAAAACTGCTTGGGCATTGTTTGTGTTGATTGCAAAGACGTATTCTTTTCTTCCACCGTTTGGATTGTAATACACTACATCGCTGCTGCAATCAATCAGGCTTATCTCTGAAGGGACATCAAGAGTGTATCTTAGACCCTTGTTTATTTTTCCCTGCGTCCATTTATTCTTCAGGCTAACGCCGAATGGATAAGTGCTTATGTCGGAACTTCCTGCGCCCGCGTCAGTATTAACTCTCAAAGGCTGAGTCAATGATGGAAGTCCAAGCTCTACAGGCCCTCCAGTATAAGTTGCAAGCGTCACGCTGTTTATGCCAAGCTTTTGGTATTGATCGCTCTTTACATCACTGTCAACAAAGGTATATTCTATATCTGAGGAGCTTTCAAATTCAAATACTGCAACAACCTTTGCAGTATAAGTTCCTTCAGGAAGATTTCCGAAATTGCATGTCACTATATTTTCATAGTTTCCTTCAATATCTGTCAGAAGCGATGGAGTCATTTTTCCCTGGGCAACTCCTGTTATGTAGCATAATGTAGTAACATTTACTCTTTCTTTAACATTGACTGCCTTTATCTTTGCTTCAACAAATACGTTTGAATTAGTCGTGTATTTTGACTCAAGGGATTTGACATTTTCAACATATATTCCGACCTTGCTTTCTTCTTGGCCTTCATACGCCTGGCCTGTCGCCATGGCAATTGCCCTGTCAAATGAACTTTTTACATCATTCTGGAAATCGCCCAAAGTTTTTGAAACTCCGCTGAATACGTATCTGACTCCTGCAAATGGATCTTTTACCTTTGCGACAGTCATCTGTCCTGTGTTGAAAGTTGTAAGCAAAAAGAATACAAGCACTATTACCCAGAATACAATATACCATTTTGTTATCTTCCCAATGAATGTATTATCTGGGAATTTTAGCCCTATGTATAATGGAAGTACGGGGAATAAAAATAGCAATCCTGAGATCGTAAGCATTGCCCCGCTGTTTGGGAATACGTCAGGGAGATAAGGCAGCATATATGCAAGCCCAATAATCGCTATCAAAACTCCTTCATCTCCGCTAATTCTCATCCCGAACATGAAGAAGAATGCATAGATAATCAGGATAACATAAACATACATCATTATTCCAGGTCTCTGGAATTTTGTGACTGCATCAATGAAATGAGTAAGAAGCGCAATTATGAAAAACAATACCAGACCATTGTCGCTTTTTATCCGGAGGCTTTCTCCGAAAGAATCAGAAACTGATTTAGCTCCATCGTAAGTTTTTTTCCCAGCCCATAGAGTTGCAGCTCCTAATCCTCCAAGCACCGCTCCCCCTGCAATGAGAGTTCCTTTGCCGACCTTTGTTGCTACATTTCCGGCTTTTTTCCAGCTATTAGAATTAGTACTGCTCTCCTCTTTATTATCTTGATCATTCACCATCTTAATCTCTAGTTAATCTATTAATATTCTAACAATATTTTTAGATTGTAGAATTTCTATTTTGACATTACCTGATTTTTCTCAAGTCGACCTTGATTTCTGCAATGTCTATGTCGTCATTTACTGGCCTTATTTCGATGCTGTTAGTTCCGTCGCGTACATAGTTGCTGATTATTTTTGTATACTCGATTCCTGTCGTATCTATTCTGAAAGTGTAGCCGTTAACAATCAAGTCTACTTTCTTTCTTGTTGTCTCTTCAGTGAATCTTACAGTCAATTTTACTTCGTAATCGCTTGATAAAATATGATCTTCATCTACATATGGCATGTCTGGATTTGCGCATGAGTCTGGGCTTGAGCCATCTTCATTTTCATATCCTGATGGGCATAAGTCGCACTCTCCTGGAGCAACACTTGCCTTGCATTTATCCTGGATTCCTGTGATTGGAGTTTCAGCGCACCAGAAATTGTCTTCATCTTCTGCGTAGCAGCAGTCAGCATCATAGAATCTGTTTGGCTGAGGTGTCGTTCCTAGACATAGTCCGTCATTATTGTCTCCAGGCGTATCTTCGCAATTTGATGGAGCGTCTCCGCTCTTGTCATAATACCCTGTCTTGCAGATGTCGCAATCATCATCAGCAACATAATATCTGCATCTGTCGTTGAAATTTAATGTTGGCAGTGAGCACCAATAGCCGTTGTCATCAAAGCAGCAGTCTGCATCTTCGCTTGCATCACATCCTGATGGGCATTCGTTATCATAATCGCCGCACCTTGCTTTTACATCTTGGTTGATGAAATATTTTGCGTCAATGTCAAAATAATAAGTTCTGTATGCAGGCTTATCCATCTGGGTCTTGATGTACATGTTGTCAAGAGTGTATGAACCTTTGCTGCTCGAGAATTTTAATTCGTTGCTTCCTGCGATAATGTCATCAGTGTCAAGGACTGCAAATGTCCTTGTTCCACAATCAGCTACGCTGTTGTATATTGATCTTCCGTTCAAATCTATTTTTAGGCTGCCTACATCTTTCAGGTTGCAGCTTGGATAGAAAAATAATCTTAAGCTTTCAAGGTTTTCCTTTTCAACGCTGCTGATTGTGAAATATTGCGTCGCGCTTGATGTACTGTAATCAGTAACATCTCCAGTGATCTGCAAGTTCTCTATAGCGTATTTGTTTGCGTTCCAGAATGCAAGTCCTGGCGATGGGACGCTTAATGTAATTACGTTGTCTTCTTCCAGATAATCTTGATCTAAGACTATTGGCTTTGGATTGAAATCAGAGATTTCTCCGCTGAATATTTCTTTTCCATTAAGCGAAATTGTTATAGGGCCGTAATGGCTTCTAACATTAAATGATAGTAATAAGTTCTTTGTAGTTTCCTCATCTAATTCTAATTCGACATCATATTTTGCATGTACATTGTCAAAGATAGCATATCTCAAGTTTATGCTTGGAACATTCTTTAGGACTTGCCCTGAAGTTGGCGTGTAGATCCTTGTTGTAGGAAGATCGTAAGTCTTTTCATTAGTGTTGATGTAAGTTACTCGGCCGACATTTTGCCTTAGAAGATTTGTTGTAGAGATTACGCCGCCGTTTCCTCCATTTCCTGAACCATTTGTTCCTGTTCTAGGATCGCCAAGAATTTCAGTTCTGATGTCTGGAGGCAAGAATAAAATGTATAATATTATCGCGACTGTAACGATTGCAACAAATGCTGCAGCGTTTCCTGCAAATTGACCCTTACGAACCATTAACTCCACCCACTTTATGATAACTACTATTTATGCCTAATTATGCATTTTTGTGCATATATTATAGTATATCTAAAATTATACTAAAACTTGACATACATCTTTATAAATCTTACTATTGAACGGCTTCAATAAAATGGCTTTGTGTAAAATCTCGCTTCGCTCGGCTTTTGAGCCCGCTCACATAGCTTCTTTTTTCGATTTCCGCCTACGAGTCTAGACACAATAGACTATTAATCTTATGGTTCGCTAGGGGCTCACAAAAGCATTTTTACACAAACCCTTCAATAAACATCCAAGAATTGCATTGATAATATTTTTAAAGATGAAGCATCTCCATAATATTGTTGATAGTTTGAGTGTGGGGGCGAAATCACGCATAACGATTACGGAAGGCTGAGAAAAGTAGGAGACTGGATAAACCAGTGGAAGCCTGATAAAATAGCTGATAGGATACAGCGGTACTTCAACAATATGAATATTTCTTATCTTATCAATCATTCTGAAAAATATAATTTTCCATTTCATGTTTTTGTGGTCACGGATCTTTGGCATGAGCGCGTGAAACAATTTTCTACAGGTACTGAGGAATTTAATTTTATAATTCCAAAAATAGTGTATGACACTCCTAGACCTTACCAATTCGAGCAAGTCAAGCAAACACTAAAACCTATAAGAGGAATAATTGAATTATATGATGACGATCCGATTGTTGATTGCTGTGATCTTTCAAATAATCAAAATTTTCCTATAAGGACTAAAAATCCCGAACAGAATCTCTATAATTTTCTCGAGATAAAAAAATTAGAATCTTCTCTTATGAGCAAAATGATAGAAAGTCTTGCTGAAAGGAAAATAATACAAAAATTATGTGATAAAAATATAGAATATCACATACATAAGATATACAATGTGAAACCTCCTGAAGAGCTGTCGATCCTAAATAAGCAATATGACTTATATTCTCAATCTTATCTTAGCGTTCCTGCTGCTACAACACTAGCATTATCAAGTCTCAATAATGAAGACATAGAAGAAGAATTAATCAGGGATACTTGACTGAGCAATAATTTAAAAGAATACTTTTTTATATGAGTGCAGGCAGTAAATCATGTAGCATGGCTATAATACAATTCTTTATAACAAACAGATTCAATGATCTGATAAAGAGCGCCAAGACAGCAAAAAAAGGGGTGCAGATAGTTCTCATAGCTGAATCTACACCTGACAAGAATGACAAGAGTCTCGCCATAACCGGAAGAACAATATTTTCTATTGATCCAAAAGCAACGCTTCTTGCAACACTCAAGCCTGCAATAGGATACATCCAACAATCAAAATTGACTTATTCTCTTGAAGGACGCGATGGAATATTTCCTGACAAAGCTGCTTTGCATAGCGCAGGACAAGTTATGCTTCTCGGCCTGAAAAAAGAAATCTCAAATAATATTGCAAAATTAGATCTTGAGAACATTTCTTATGAGATAACAAGACTTAATCATGTTCATGTTGATTCGCAATAAGATAAATCAATCCCCTCATAAACTTCTACTCCAGCAGCATTGCCGCCTGGCGAGTTCTCGATTTTGATAACAATTAGCGTCTAGACTCGTTTGCGGCAAAGTAATAAACAAACTATACGAGCGCCGGCAATGTGCAGAGCAAAATGATCTATGAACGCACCATCAGGACTCACACAGATTCTTTCACCGCTTCCCGCCTACGAGTCTAGACGCAAAAGTTGTTTTGTTCAAGAGTTCGCTAGCAGATGGCGCTGTCTGAATGTAAGATGACAATGCTGTTATGTAAATAATCCGTCAACTTTAAATGTGCGCGATTCATCCTATATTCTATGAAAATTGTGCATAAGGATTTGAAGCATGGGGAGATAAAGGTCTATGTAGATAATGTTCAAGACCTATGGCAGCTTTCAAACATAGTTGAGGAAGGGGATTTTGTATCCGGAACAACAGAGAGAAAGATTAAGCTTGGCGGAACTGATGAAAAGGCGAAGATAATCAAAAGAATCGTCTTTCTGAAGATTGTTGTAGAGAAAATCGAGCATGATCATACGCTAAGGCTTTCTGGAAAGATCATTGACGCTCCTGATGATATCCCGAGGGGAGATTATCATACATTTGACGTTAACATAGGAGTTACTATCACAATCGAGAAAGAGAATTGGACTAAGTATTCACTCAAGAAACTTGACGAATCCGTAAACACCCAGATGACCGAAGTCTTGATTGTCGCGTTTGATCGAGAAGAAGCAATTTTTGCAGTTCTCAAAAGGCAAGGATATGAAGTCTTGCTTCATTTGAAAGGAGATGTCTCAAAAAAAGATGTCGAAGAAAAGAAGACGAATTTCTATGCAGAAATATACAAGCAGCTTCTTGATTACGATCAAAAATATTATTTTGAAAATATAGTTGTTGCAAGCCCTGCATTTTGGAAAGAATACTTGATCAAGGAAATAAAAAACGACGCCCTTAAGAAAAAAATAGTCCTTGCAACTTGCTCAAGCGTTGACGAAAGTTCAATAAATGAAATAATAAAAAGACCAGAACTCAAGACTGTCCTTGATAAAAACAAAGCGACTTCAGAACTCAAAATATTAGAAGAAGTCCTTGGAAAAATAAACAAGAACGAAGCAGTCTACGGCCTGCGGGATGTTAATGAGAAGATTGCTTCAGGAAATGTAAATCAAGTTTTGGTTTCTGAAAATCTTATACTCCGAATGAGAACAGATAAAAAATACGCCCTGATTGAGGAAGCAATGACGAATGCAGAAAATGCAGGCGGAGAATTAAAGATAATATCAAGCGATGAAGCAATGAAGAAGCTCGACGGAATAACTGGGATTGCCGCAATCTTGCGATGGAAAGAGGATTATTCTTAATAATTAAACTCAAAAAAATCAAAATGACCACGCATCATACAAATCATACACACGAACTTCCTCACTTGTCTGAATTAATCGAGGATATCAAGGATAAAAAAGAACTTCGAACGTTAGATGATGGATTTGTAAAAAACAAGATGGATGCATATTTTTCTGAAAGATTCCACGAGCAAGAAAAGAAAAAATTTCTTGAGAAACTGAAAAATTCAAAGACATATAAGCAATTTACAAAAAGCAAGGAGTATAAATTTATAATCAAGGAACTTCGCGCAGAACTTCGAAAAGTCTATGGGGTATTCATTCTTGAAGGATATGAAAAGAGAAAGAAGATTCTTCAAGAACTATCAGAACTCGACAAAGATGATAAAGAAGAATCCATGAAACTTCACGAGCAATTATTCAATCTTCATAAATCTACAAAAGAAAGAATGGATCATTATGATGAATTATACAAGACTATATTTGACACGATAGAAAATCTTGACAGGGAAGACAAATCCCTTGCAGGAAAACATAAATTCACATTCATGGATCTTGCATGCGGCTTAAACCCGATAAGTACAGTTCTTTTCAGGGATAAAATACAGAGATATTATGCTTCAGATATATCGACGGAAGATTGCGAGTTCCTGAAAGATTATTTTGATACGACAGAACTTGATGCGATAATATTTCCGGCAGACTTGACTGATGAAAAATTATTCTACAAATTAGAAAAAATTCCTGTAGACATTTGCCTGATATTCAAGACACTTGACGGCCTTGAGAGAATCAAAAGAAATATCAGCAAGGACCTGATGAATTGTTTGAATACTAAATATTTTGCAATAACATTCCCGACACTTTCCATCAGCGCACATCGCGAGATAAAAGAACATCGAAGGCAATGGTTTGAGAAAATGCTTGATAATCTCGGATGGAAGTACGAGAAATTCACAATGGATTCTGAGTTACTTTATGTAATTAAGAAAGGGAAGTAGAATTATTATTTTTCTTTGATAATTATTTTCTCTAAACTCTCTGCTACTGTTTCTTTTCCATCAGACATGTTAAGTCTGACTTTATAGATGCCTTCTTGAATATCTAGATTTAGAACTAATTTTTTTCTTTCTTCAATTTTTTTGTTGACGTCAGTCATCAATTCCCAACTATATCCTGATTTTTTGTAAATATCGAATGTTCCAAATTTACTTCCTGGAAATACGCATTCTACTTTCAATTTATCTTCTTCTTGATAACAATTTAGTACTAAAGGAATGGCTTTTTTAGAAAAATATTGTAGTCTATTTATTTTTTCCAGAAGATTAGAAGAAAAATCCATTTCTACCACGTATTTTCGATTTCCCATTTTATCCCCCTGAATAATATGAAAATAATAATTAATAAAAAAATAAATTTAAGTCGTTAGACTTATAATTTCAATACAGACTTTGCATTTTTCATGTCTTTCCAAGCAGTCTCGAATAATTCTTCAAGAGCATTTGCAAAGAACGGGGTGTTTACCCAGATTCCAACATCGTATGTTGGGTGAACTTCCTTGTCATCTGCTACCATGAATAATAATTCTTTTCTGTCGACAATTATGAATCTTGCTCTTGCTTCAGTATGCCTGATTTCTGCTGTATTTCCAAGATCTTTTACTGCTGGAATTGCATCCTTGTTTAAGTTTGCTGCAATTCTGACTTTTACTCCACGCTTCTTTAACTGTTCAAACACCGGTTTCAAACCTTCGATCTTTCTTAGCAATCCTTCGCTTGTAGTCATTATAGTTACTGTCTCTTCAGCATTCTTGATTGTTAATTCCATATGATTGTATAAGTTGTGCCTTCCTTTGAGGCTTCCAGATAAATCTGATGGTTCGATGATTTCAATTCCCTGAGTATGCAGGCCGTTTAGCTCTTCAACTACATCAGTTCCTTTAAGATCTTCAAGTCTCTTGATTCTTTCGTCGGATTCTATTCTTACATTCTTTTTTACTCTCTCAACAATCTCCTTTGGAGGAACTGCGATGTACTTGATTGGCTTTCCAATCTTCATTACTACAAATCCTTTCTTCTCAAGAGATTCTAAGATGTCGTATGATCTTGATCTAGGAACGTTTGCGATGTCGGATAATTCTCCAGCTGTTGAAACTCCTCTTGATAAAAGTGCAGTCCAGATTTTTACCTCGTAAAGATTAAGTCCAAAGTATCTTCTTAATTTGCTTAAAAATTCGTCTTTAACTATCATTTTTACCTCCCGCGCGAGAAATTCTCGACGGCTAACAACCTCAAAATTTTTTAACTATAACTCAATAGAAACAAAATATGAACACTACTTTATATATGTTACGATTTTAACCCTTGTCCAATAGTTATACTTTTATACTTGCAGAAAGGAGTGATTTTATTTCTTATTTCGTATTATATTAGTAATATTTTTTCATATCTTTGTCATTTTCTTTATAAATCCAATAGATAGGTTTATATATCTCTTATGTAATTAATTTGATAATTGTGGGGGTTAGAAAGTTGGATTTTAAGAAGATAGCAGATGGACTTCATCCGTTAGAAAGACGTATTTTGCCATTGATATCTAGATTTAATTCTATTACTTTGCTTGAAAAGGCATCAGGCTTGCAGCAGATTGAAGTAAATCGCGCCCTCATGTGGCTCAAAAACAAAGGATTAGTTGATGTAAAAGAAGAAACAAAGCAGCTAGTCTCCCTCGACAAGAACGGCAAGATATATCAAAAGCAAGGCCTTCCAGAAAGAATCTTCTTGAATACATTAAACAAAGAAATGTCATTAAAAGATGTTGAAAAATTCTCAAAATTATCAAAAGAAGAAATTTCTGTATCGCTTGGACTTTTGAAGAGAAAGAATGCAATCAACATTGCAAAAAAAGGAAATGATGTATATGTATCGTTGACGGATATCGGACGAAACATCTTGAAAAAAGACATGCCTGAAGAATCGTTCTTGAAAAAGAATTTCCCGCTTGATCCAAAGTCATTATCACAGGAAGATTCTCATTTATACAATGAACTTTTGAAGAGAAAAAATATCCTGATTGCAGAGATTGACAAAGTAAAATCCGTGACATTATCAAAAGATGGCTTTGAGTTATTGCAAAATTTCGACACGCTGAGCAAAGATGTAATTGATACGCTTACGCAAGATATCATAAGAAGCAAGTCCTGGAACGGAAAAGAATTCAGGTCTTACGACATAAAATCTAATGTTCCAAAAATCTCTTATGGAAAAAAACATTTCGAGAATGAAGCGATTGATTATGTAAAATCAATTTGGATGAATCTTGGTTTCAAAGAAATGTCAGGCTCAATGGTTCAGTCAGCATTCTGGGATCTTGATGTACTCTTCGTTCCGCAGGATCATCCGGCAAGAGAGATGCAGGATACATTCTATTTAAAAAAACCATCAACTGCAAAAATTCCTGAGGAATTAAAGAAGAAAGTAAAGGCAGTCCATGAAAATGGCGCAGACACAGGATCAACTGGCTGGGGAAGCGCATGGAACGAGGAGAAAGCAAAACAATTAATGCTAAGAACTCATACAACAGTTTTATCAGCGCATTCACTTGACAAATTAAAAAAAGAACATTTGCCAATCAGGTATTTTAATGTTGGAAAAGTTTTCAGAAACGAGGCAGTAGATTGGAAGCATGCATTTGAATTTTATCAGACTGAAGGAATTGTCGTCGATCCAAATGCAACATTCACAGACCTTGTTGGATACTTAAAAGAATTTTTCAAGGCCATGGGATATGATAAAATCAGGCTAAGACCTGGACACTTCCCATACACGGAGCCTAGCATTGAAATTGAAGTATTCAACAAAGAAAGAAAAGAATGGGTCGAGCTTGGCGGAGCAGGAATTTTCAGGCCGGAAGTTACTAAAACACTTTTAGGATTTGAATGCCCTGTCTTAGCATGGGGACTAGGCTTTGGAAGAATCAGCGTACAGTATTACAATATAACTGACATTAGAGACTTCAACAGGAACGATATCAAACAATTAAGATCAATAAAAAAATGGCTGCTTCAGCCGCAATAATTTGATAATATATAATTAATTCATAATATAAACATATTTGCGTGAAAACATGGATGATAAAAAAGTTGCAGAATTAAAAGCTTTAGAACTTTCATATCAAAGGCAATTGATGTATATGAAAATGATGATTTCAGTCGGATTGATTGGAGTTGTGCTCTACATCATAAACATCTACAGATATGACGTGCAATTATTTTTGATTTCAGTCATGCTTGTTGCTGTGAGCATAATAATACTTATGAGCATGGATACAAAATTAAAAGAGATTAGTAAAAAGATACGGAAATAAATTCAGGAATTTAACATGCATTCGCAGGCTCATGCCTGTGAAAATTTCAGAGGAAATTTTAACATGCCAACAATAAAATACAACAAAAAAATGCTAATGGAACTGCTAGGCAGAAGAATCAGCGACGATGTATTAGCAGAGAAAATAACATATTTAGGAACAGCTCTTGAAGAAATGGGAGACAATGAAATTACTGTCGAGATTTTCCCAAACAGGCCTGATCTATTATCAGAGCATGGAATGGCTCGCGCGCTTTTAGCATTCATGGATATCAAGCCAGGCTTCAAGAAATACGATGTCAAGAAAAGCGGCGTAAAAGTTGTTGTTGACAAGTCTGTAAAGACTATTCGGCCTTATACTGCTTGCGCAGTTGTCAAGGGACTAAAATTATCTGATGAAAAAATAAGAGAGATAATCCAGATCCAGGAAAAACTTCATGGAACTTATTGCAGGAATAGAAAAAAGGCTGCAATCGGAGTATATCCATTAGAACATATCAAGCCTCCAATTTATTACAAGGCATTGCATCCTGAAGAAATCAGATTCAAGCCTCTAGACTTAAACAAAGATTTGACTGGCTCGCAGATACTTGCAATACATCCAACAGGACGCGAATACGGCCATTTGCTTGAAGGAAAAGATAAATATCCAGTATTTCTAGATTCAAAACAAAATGTCTTAAGCATGCCGCCGATAATCAATAGCAATAATGTAGGAAAAATCACTGCAACAACAAGAGATGTTTTCGTCGAATGCTCAGGGTTTGAATTCGATTATGTTCATACTTGCCTAAACATGGTTGTAACAGCATTATCTGACATGGGCGGAAGCATTTACAGCGTTGATGTTTCCTATCCTGACAAAAAATATGTCACGCCTGAACTTTCCGGAAAAGAAATAAAATTCGATCCAGCATATACTGCAAAAATATTAGGATTTGATCTTAAGGAAGCCGATATCAAGAAATTACTTTCAAGAATGGGACATGAATACAAAGGAAAGAAAGTATTAGTTCCAAACTATAGGGCAGACATTCTGCATCCGATTGATTTAGTTGAAGATATTGCAATAGCGTATGGATATCAAAATATCGTCGGAACTACCTCGAATTTTTCATCAAGAGCTCAGGAAAGGCCAATCGAGTCTTTCAAGAATAAGCTCAGAGATATACTCGTAGGACTTGGATTAATTGAAGTAAAGAACTATCATCTGACAAACAAAGATGCACAATCAAGATTGATGAATTATAATGTGGAAGTTGCGGAACTTGAGAACAGCGTAACTCAAAATTATGATGTACTAAGAGCATGGATAACTCCTTGCCTGATGGAAACTTTGAAGAGCAACAAGCACTATGATTATCCTCAGAATATTTTCGAAGTAGGAACTGTCTTCAAGCTTGATTCTAGCATGGACATAGGCGTTTCTGAAAATGACAGGCTTGCAATAGGACTGTGTGGAAATGACGCCAACTTCACAAAGATCAAGCAAGTTCTTGACGTGATAATGGACGCGCTCAGTTTGAAATATGAAATAACAGATACTGAACATTCATCATTCATCAAGGGAAGAACAGGAAGAGTTCTTGTAAATGGCGCGAAAATAGCATACATCGGAGAGATTCATCCTCAAGTATTGTCAAACTGGAGCATAGAAATGCCAGTTGCAGTTCTTGAATTAAATTTGACAGAATTATTCAGGAACTTATATAATCCTAAGGTATATTCAGAAGATTTGAAGGATGCATCATTGCAGGAAAAAAAGGCAAGCAAGATTGAAGTGGGAAACAAGCCTAAAACAGAGCATAAGGCAAAACCTGCAGCGAAATCTAAACCTAAGCCTAAAAATGGCAAGAAGAAAAAATAATGCATAACTTTTAATACATTTTATAATTTCTTATTATATTCAAATTAAAGTGATATTATGAATGGAGAAATAATTTCAGTAAATGATTCCGCAATGGATATCAAAGAAGTAACCATCAAATTAGATAGAGAAATACGCTTCCTCAATGGCCAATATGTGATGATTTCTTTCGAGGATAAATCCAAAGACCGGCATGCATACTCAATTCTTTCCCATGACAAAATTTCAAATACAATAACCTTGCTTGTAAAGGCTGCAGGCGAATTTACAAAAAAATTAATGCATTCAAAGCCTGGAGATTCTATTTTTGTATATGGTCCTTATGGGAAATTTACGCTGAAAAAAAATAAGAAAAATATTTTCATCGCTGGAGGAATAGGAATTGTTCCTTTGTATAGCATAATGATGGACGCCTTAAGCAAAGAGGATTCAGAAAATTATTCTACTCATTTGTTCTACAGCTGCAGATATTTCCATGAGATGGCATTATATAATGAATTAAAGGACCTGAAAGAATCAGATGCGAGCGCTGATCTTAGCATAAATTTCTATTTCACGCGCGAGGGCGGGATGGACAGGTTTACAGTTGAAGACATCAAGAGGATTTCTGATTATTCTGAATATGATTATTATATCTGCGGGCCTGATCCGATGATGGGACATATCGTAAATAACCTCAAAGCAATAGGCATCGATGAGAAGCAGATATATACAGAATCATTTGTTCTTGAGAATAATTAATAAGCTAATTAAGTTAATTAAAACTACCGAAGTTTTATAAAATAATTTTCCATACTTGGAGTATGAATAGAACAATTTTATATCAAAATATTCCAGTTCCACTAGAGAAGGCTGTAAATAATATTGTAAATAATCCTTGGTCATTAAGGCTGGCTTGTGAATTCCATGATATAGGAAAGAAATTATTTGTAAAAAATAATCTATATTCAAGAAAACCTAAATTATTTCATATGCAATATGTCAATCCGAGCCGAGGGATGGTAAGAAGGGCAAGTCTAGTATACGATCGAAGATTGTTCTTTATGGGACAAGATGACATGTATGCAAAAATAAATACTGGAGATATATACGAATATGTCAGTGTTCATCGATTAACGGGGGCGCGAAGCGCTCTTATTTTGCAGTCAGACCGACTTTTTCCACGAGATGTGCTGGATTTGTTTAGATATCTGCCGCAAAAATATCCTTATAGAATAACTGCATATAAAGAAAGAAGCGGGATAAAAGAAATACACAAGGATATTGTACTGCTCGATGATATGCTTAACATGTAATTGTTGTTACTTACTAGTAGAATAAAGTTTATAAATGATTATTTCATTCTTTTTATATGGTAGGTCTATTAAAGAAAGAAAAACATCCCGCCGAGTTATCTGATTCTATAAAAGAATTGCTTAATCATCCTTCTTCGTTGAGATTTGCACAAAAAGTTTTTGATATAGGAATAAGAGAGATTAAAAATAATCTAATATACTTTCCTTTAATACCTTACAAAGCAGAAATAGTTTATAAAATTTCAGATGAAAGTTATTTTAGTTTCGATTATCAGAGAAAATATTTGAAAAAACATCCATCTGATTCAATAAATATATATGATTATACTACTGAAGATCCATTCTGTATTTCTATTTTAAGAATTATGGGTGGAAAAGTAATAAGCCATGCGTTTTCCGGAGTTCCAATTTATGGGGCATTTAATCTGTGGAAAGCTAAATATACTATGTACCCAACAGATGTAATAATAAATAAGAAACTTGAAGGTGAATGGAAAGGACTGAAAAATCATAACTTATTCTAATTATACTTTCAAGTAAACAATATTGAAGCGTAGCTCACAGAATTCTTATATGTTTTTTCTTCTTCAAGGTCTGCGCTCGTGTAATAATGCAATAGCTCTACTTTTGGCTTTGTGTTTCCGAAAAGCTTGAGCAGGACTGCAATAGGGAATGTCCCGCATATTGTGCACATTTTTTCATCAACATATCCTACAAACCCGTCGACATTTAATGCTTCGATGAAATTTATTGCCTTCTGGTCCATTTCATAGATATTTTTCTGGACGTCTGATGTGAATGGGACATAATGGTAATGCCTTCCGTAATGCGTGAAGTCGCTGCTTACTATTATTGTGACTTTTTTTCCGGAATCGAAAATAGTCTCTTTCAGGTCAAGGCCGAATTTCATATAATCAATGTCGCTTAATATTATAGGCACGATCTTTAATTCATGCATATGATCTTTTGTTGCGAACTGAAGCATTGGAATTTGGACTTCGATGCTATGCTCGTTTGCGTGAGCCTCATCATTTATTGTCAAATCAGAATTTTTTTCAAGAAGAGATTTCACGAACTCTTGATCAACTCTTGCAACCCCGTAAGGAGTCTCAAAGCCTTCCATTGTCGTGAAGCTTCCAGTTCCTGCATGGTTTGGGCCTATTATTATATAGAGATCAGAATATTCTGCTTCTGCAATTTCCTTATATGCCCAAGCTGCGCATGGACCGCTGAATTGATAACCTGCATGAGGAGAAATAATAGCTTTAATCTGCTTGTCAGAACGCTTTGAAAGCGGCAAAGCTCCAGGACCATTAGTTCCTTCAAAACAGCCTACAATCTGTTTTTCGAGCGCCTGCTCATTTGCTTCATAGAATTGTCCCTTGAATGCTGCTTTTCTGACCATAAAAAAATCACCATTCCAAAAGGAATACTATTCATTTATATTTTTTGCTATAAGAATTTTTACAGAAGAATATTTTACTATTTTAAATCAAACTATTTACTACGGGTATTGTAGACTTCTCTCATAAGGTCTTCCAGGACCTTTCTTCCTTTGCTGTTTATGAATCCTTCATTTTCTATGATGTCATTGTCATCATTAAATTCCGGCTGGTCAAACCCATACCAATCTACCCATAATGAAAGCGCTCCAAACTCGCAAGGGAGGGCTTTATGTTCTTTTTCAACCCTATGCCCGCAATCTGCTAGAACTAGCCTGTAAAGCGATTTTACAACATTGCTAAGCATGATTCTATACTGGTTTTTTTCATTGAACCGATGCACTCCTGAACCGTTCCTTTCATACATCCCTTTTATTTCTTCATAATTATTATATAGTATTTTTGCGCAAAAATCTGTTATTTTATCCATGTTCTCGCATTCACCAAAAGTTGTATCTTCATTTGACCATTTTTTGGTGTTTTTCTTATATTCAGAAGCAACTACTTCAAGCAAATCCTTATCCATTAGCTCACCTCCTTAATTACTCTTCTCTCAATTTATTATAATTTTTGAATGCATTCCAATAATCAATTATTTTTTGGCCTTTCTCGTTAATAAACGCAATATTTTGGTTTTTTGGATTTTCAGAAGGAACATCTGTTCCGCACCAATAAACCCATTTAGAAAGCAGTCCAAATTCGCTTGGGCTCTGATCGTGTTTTTTATATAAAGAATTTCCATAGCTCATGTCAATTAATGTGCTTGTATGCAATACGACTTCTTTGAAAATCAATTCATATTTTTCTTCTTCTGTCAAATCAAATTCTTTCGTGAAATTAAAATATTCTGAATAATAATTGCAGATAAAGGAATAATTTTTTATGAATACTTCGCTTGCAAAATCTATTCCAGCAAGGTATACATCTAGAAGTCCGTCTTTTGAAGCAAGAGATTGTTCTTCTACATATCTCTTGTATTCTTCAACAACTATATCAAAAAGCTTCCTTTCTCTTGGTGTTAATTGCATAGTCATCCCATCCTCTGATAATCATGCGCCCGGTATTATTTATCACAGCAACTTGCCGGACTTTAGTTTCAACAGGATCTGAAGATTTTATTTTAGATGCATTAGATATCAAATCCGATATCATCATAGAATCATCTTTGTTTGCCCAGTATATCCATTCTGAAAGAAGTCCATGATCGGCTTTTTCATCGCCGATCTTATATAATAATACTCTTCCCCTATCGATGTCTAGAAGTTTTCTTATTCCAAGAGCCGCATACTGCATCATGGAAGAATAAATTATTTTATTTTTCTTGGCTGTAAATTCCTGGCTTATAAAAATTTGAGCATCTTCCTTGAAATAAGGATTCTGTTTGCAATAAACTTTTGCTATGTGGTCAAAATATTTCTCTAATATCAAAACAGAATAATCAACAAGCTGCGTCGAAAAATAACTCTTTATTTCGTGTTCTTTTCTTGATCTAGAAATTTCCTGAATGTGCCTCTTATGCTCTTGCGCAACGATATTGATCAAATCAACATCCATTAATATACTAATAAACCTTTGAATTTATAAAGTTAGCGTCTAAGAAAAATTATTTTGCCAAGTTGCTGTTTTTGTATCTTGGGTCGTATGTAACATCTTTTCCAATTGGAATTACCCCACTGATGAAAGTTCTGTTAGGAACTTCAATTTCTGCAATTATAAGATCAGGCCTGTCGTCTATATATGAATCGAATTCAATTGTGTAAAAAGAATGTTTTTTCTCATATCTTACCTTTTTGACGCGCTTTCCCTCGGTTTCTTTCCAGTACTGCAGATAAAGCTCTCTTTTTATACGTTCTTCAAGTTCGTCCCTCTCAAGCATTCCATCTCCCTTTAATGTGAAATAATATTCTTTGTCCTTGTCGCTATCAAAGAAAGATTTTGATCTAAGCCTTGCAACCTTTGGATCGAAATTTACTTGCATGTTGATTATATTAGAAATATCTATTCCGCTTTTTAAGGAAAGATAACCCTGATTTATTATCGAGCCATGCCTAAAGATGTCTAGCTCCAAAAATTTCACTGACTGATAAAGCTTCCTAAATCCAGGCGTCGTATAATCTATCCCATCTTCATAGATAAGGTATTTCAATTCTATCTCTTTGCCAGTATTTCCTGCCATAATCCTGCTTATAGATGCAGATATTTAATACTTATGGATTATATTAGAATAGTTGCTTTTATGATAATCTTTTTATATTGATTAAATAACGTAAAACTATGGATAAATTATTGCCGCTTGCGACCATGGAGAAAATCATGAAAAAAGTTTCTCCGGATATCCGCGTGAGCGAAGAAGCAAAAGAAGCATTAAGAGAGCATCTAGAAGATGCAGGCCTTGAGCTTTCCAAAGCTGCAACTGAACTTGCATTGCACGCAGGAAGAAAAACAATCAAGGCTGAAGATATCAGGCTTGCGGCAAAGAAACGTTAGTTAATTTTATTTTTATCATTAATATTTATTTGAACATTTAGGGGGTTAGTATTTGATTAAAGTAATAGGCCTTACAGGGACAATAGCATCAGGAAAAAGCGTTGTAGGAAATATTTTAAAATCCAAAGGCTTTGATGTAATTTCATTAAGTTCTATAATCAGGGAATACCTCGATACTAAAGGAATAATTGCAAACAGGAAAACAATGCAGGACGCAGGCAATGAACTTCGAAGAAACTATGGCGGACATATTCTTGCTGAAAGATCTCTTGCAAAATTCCCAAAAAATGATTTTCTTGTTATTGACGGCATCAGAAATATTGAAGAGATCGATTATCTCAAGGCAAACTCCATTTTTACATTAATAGGCGTCGATGCGCCTATTGAAGTTCGCTGGGAAAGAGTCAAAAAAAGAAACAGGGATAACGATCTTTTGAACTATGATAAATTCCTGCTTGATGACGCGCGCGATAGGGGATTTAACGAGCCTCTAAACGGCCAGCAAGTAGGCATGTGCCTTGTCCAGGCAGATCATTTAATAATAAATGACGAAGAATTTGAAAAACTCGAGGACAGCAAGATTTATTCTGAGACGCTAGAAATATTGGAATCGATCCAAAGAAAAAATTAGTATCATATTTTTTTCCCAAAATATAATTTATCCTTTTTATTATCTACAAATATGAATTCACTTAATTTGCATACTGGACTATTGCATTTCTTATTTTCATAGTATTCTTTTATCAATGGATCTGTGAAATATTTATTGTCGCCGCTAAAACCTACCACGAATTTTTTCGGAGTAAATATGGTATTTACTGTTACTATTCCATGTTTTTTATGAAAATATTCGTAAGATATAGTGTCCTCTATATACTGTTGTATTTTACTTGATTTGCCTACATATTGTGATATTACATCCCGGTATATATCAGTAAGCAATTTACTGATAGCCTCATTTTTGCTTGAGAACGAAATATATTCAAAACCGGACAGGTTTTCCATGCCTTGTTTATCTATGTCTAGAAACGTCTTAACTTCTAGCGGTAGCCTATCGATTAATGAATTAATAGCTTCAGCCATTAAGAATATAATTTATATTTAAGATTATAAATTTAGTGTTTTAATACTCTTTCCACTCAGAATCAAAGACATCCTTTAAGGCCTTGGATTTCTTAGGACCTATAAGATCTACATCCTGAAGTTCTTTTTCACTTGCGTTGACTATATTTTTGACACTCTTGAAATGCTTAAGAAGAGGGATTGCGCCGCCCATGCCGATGCTTGGAAGAGCGCTTACGAAGTATTCCTGCTGCTCTTTGATTGAGAGAGGTTTGCTGTTGTGATGCTGGAATGTATTTTTACCTTCTTCCTGCTCGCGTTTTGCGATGCTTAGAAGATACTCTGAAGTGTCTCTAGAGTTTCTAGTTTGAATTAATGGAATTCCGTATGAAACAGTGATTGTTGCAATCATTCCCCTGATTGCATTAGGATGGACTTTTCGAACTGCATAGATATCTTCAGTTCCTTCAATGATTATTATTGGTTTGTCATATTTTTTTAATTCCTTGAGTTGAGTTAGAAGCCTTCCATCTAGAATAGAATCGACAAAATCTTGTGTCGTCTTATATTCTACAACTACTCTGCTGCTCAGCAGGAAATCTCCGATCGATAGTTTTTCAAGCCCGAGTTCGCATTTATCTAGAAGTTCTTTGAGTACATTGCTTCCTTTCTCGCGATAGTCTGCAATGATTTTAAGTTTTGATTCTTGGACTGGCTGCTGTACTGTCTCGGATTCTTGATAATCCATCAAAGTTTTCGTAGCCTTTTGGTCGGAATTTTTTGTTGCCTGATTGTTCAAGGCATAATTTTTTGTGATGTCGTTAATAGTCCTATACATTCTCTTTTCTTTATTTTTAGCTACGTGGTAATAAACTTCGTCAATAGTGTCTTTTGTAATTAGCATTATTACTCTTCCATCTTCGAGCCTTCCTGTTCTTCCTGAACGCTGGATTTTCCTGATAGCGCTAGGGACAGGCTCGTAGAATATCACTAGATCAACTTGAGGAATGTCAAGACCTTCCTCTCCGACACTGCTTGAAATTAAAATATTAAATTCATTATTTGAGAATTGTTCAAGCATTTCTTTTTGTTTTTTCTGGCTCAAGCCAGTGTCTTTCTTTTTTGCTTGCCCTACAAATAATTTGCATTTGAATCCTAGACTTGTAAGTTCCTTATTTATTTTTGAACCAGCATCCCTGTACTGGGAAAATATTATTATTTTCTTGTCTAAATTTTCTTTAAGCCTCGGATCAAGCTCTTCGCTCACAATTTTCTTAAGCTCTTCAAATTTAGGATGTTCATATTTCCCATTGAGTTTATCGACCAGGATGCATGCGCTTCTGAAATTTACGTCTTTTACAAGATTTACTGCGGCCTTTGTCTTTCCTGATTTTGCCTCGAGATGAAGTTTTTCTATATATTCCTTTAATGGCTCAATTCCTTGAGTTTCTATTAACTCAATTGCGTGATGAAGCTTGATTATTTCAGCTGTCATGCTCAATGCTTTGAGAGTCTCAAAATCCCTTTCCCCGCCAGCCATTTTTGCGTGTATTGCTGCCTGAAGGCCTAGAAGATTTTTCTTTGAGTATCTTACTGAATCTGTTGTGACTCCTAGATTTTTGAGTTCTGCCATCTTGGATTTGTAACACTTATTTAGATAATCTTTGATCTGTATGAATTCATCAGGAAGCTCAACGAAAACTTTCTTTACATCAACATCTTTTACATACGGCGCAACATCACCGTCAGTTGTGTTTCTGACTTCAATTTTTTCGATGAATAGATTCTGGCAGACTTGATTGACGGTTTCATTGTCAGTCCCGGGACTTGCTGTTAATGCAAGAATTCTTGGATGAAGTGCACGCTTCATGTATTGTTTTGCAATAAAATTATAGCTGTACTCACCTGTAGCCCTGTGCGATTCATCGAATCCTAATAATGAGACATCGCTAATGTCGATTTTATTTGATAAGATATCATTTTCCAGCCCTTGTGGTGTTGAGAAAATAATCTGGGTATTCTTCCAAAGCTTTGATCTCTCTTCAGGACTAATGAAGCCTGTGAATATTGCCATCTTGTCTTTTTCGATGTTGAAATGTTTTTCAAAGACTTGATAGTATTGCTCGATCAATGGCCTGGTAGGGCCTAATAGAAGAATTTTGCTCTTAGGATACATGTTTAGGCGATAGGCTGCCATCATAAGAAATATTGCTGTCTTTCCAACGCCAGTAGGAAGGACTACCATTGTGTTATTCTTAGTACAAGTATCGAAGATATTCTCCTGATACACTCTAGGCTGGAAATCTTTCAAGTAGGAAACAGTAGAATCTTCCTTTTTATAATCTTCAGCCATGAGATCAACGACATCATCCATTATTTTAAAAGTAGATGTTTGTTTAAATAGGCTGCGTGCGGATGGGGAGTGTGGGGAGTGTCGTCTACTCAAAAAATATAAAAATAGCACTTAACTCACATATTTATGAGAGATTATTCTAGAATTCAAAGATATATAAAAAAATCTATTATAATTCACTATTCATGTTCTAGCTTCGAGGACGAGTATCAAGAAATATCTGCTATAGGTATTTATAATGCCAAAAATATGTCAACAATTACTTTTTCCAGATATAATAACACAAAGGAAGATGAAATTCGTTTACTCGAAGAATTTTTCACTTATGTATCTAAAAGAATTGAGAAGAAATTTTGTATTGTTGGTTGGAGTTGGAGTGTTCAATACGGTCTAGATAATATATTAAAAAGATATATTTATTTAACTAAAAAAACTTCTCCTTTAGATATTTCTGAGACGGCATTTTTTGATTTATCACAAATTCTTAGATCGCAGTATAAGTATTCTGGAAATTTAAAAACATTGGCAAAATTCAATAATTTAAGTTTAGACAATTTTATTGATGGAGTTAAAGAAATATCTTTATTTAAAGATCAGAATTTTCTAGCTATAGCTCATTCAATTTCTAGAAAAATAATAATAATGGGCGTTATTTTTTCAGGATGTTTAAATCAAACAATAAAGATACCTACTTCAAATGAGTTATTTTATTTAACAGAAAAGCTTTCTCCATATGATGTATTTAAAGAAAACATGACTAAAATCGAATCACTCATCGATATAAAAAATGTTAATATAGAAAATTCTGATATGCAAAATTTTTTGCGAAATTTACTTTATTCTAACGTAATAACATGTTTGGAAACATTTTTGTCCGATAATTTTATTAGAAAGGTAATTGATGATGAATTATTTTTAAGGAAATATATTTCTGAAAGTTCTAAATTTGAAGAGAAATATAGAATAAGTGAATTATATAAAGAATTGTTTAATGAAAAAAATTCTTCCGGAATGACTTTAAATAGATTCGTTATAAATAAATGTATACTAGATATGAAGACTGTTACTTTTCATAATCTATCTACTGCTTCTGAACTCTATAAAAACGTTCTAGGAATAACATTTCCTAAAGATTTGAAAGAATTGTCAGTGGCTATCTATAGGAGACATAATTTAATTCATAGAAACGGTAAAGATATAGAAGACAATTTTATATTAATAACTTATAATGATTTAACAGATTTAATAAAACTTGTTCGTGATTTTATAAGTTATATCCATAAGGAATCATTAAATTTACGAGCTATTCCGTAATTCCTCCGCTTTTCTCTAAGCAAATCCTTTAAAGAATTCTCACATTGTAAAACCATGTGGGAAATATCGATGATTGCATTGAAGAATGGAAACTATGTGACTTACAAGGTTACTAGAAGGTTTCCTGATTATTATGAGTCTGAGACGAAGTTCTTCTACAACAAGGCAAAAGCTTTGAAGCAGTTCAATGAATGGATTGCTCAAAATTCGTCTTAAGAATGTCTATTAATTTGTCTTGGTTGTATTTGTAAACATCCGGAATATCGAGCGATACTATCCTCTTATGCAGGTATTCCTTTGGGAATCTCTTGGATAGTTCTGTTCGCTGGGAATCTTCCATTACGCATACTATGTCCGCCCATTCTAAGTCTGTTGATTTGACAGGATGCTCGTTATATAAGCCTGCGGATTTAGTTTCAAACCTATTTCGAAATATTTCTTCGGCAGTCTTGCTCCTGTTCTGATTCTGATTGCAGACGAATAGGATTCTCATAGTTTTATTTAAGCACATAAGGATTTAAATTTGACGGAAATAATTAAATTTTTAATGATTTATGTTATCCAATACACTATGGATGAATTCAGCGACAGAGTAACAACGATAGAAGAGCTTAAGGAGATGACAGAATCTTTCTGCAAGAGCCTTGATTGGAATAAATTCAACAATCCAAGAAATGTAGCTTCAAGCCTAAGCGTTGAAGCAAACGAGCTTCTTGAGATATTTTTGTGGAGAGATGAAAAAGAACTTGATTCGTTTTTTGATGATCCTGTTAAACGCGAAAAGATAGAGCATGAACTTGCTGATGTGATGTTTGCGGTCTTGACTTTCTCATACATGTATAATATAGATCTTTCTGAAACTTTCCGAAAGAAAATGGAACACAACAGAAAGAAATATCCTGCAGATAAATTCAAAGGCTCAGCAAGAAAATATAACGAAGATAAATAAATTCTGAATGGGTTACTTCTTCAATTCCAATTTATCGCCATTTTCCTCGATTAAATAATTGTCGATTTCGATTCTTTTATCGGAATATTTCTTGATGAATTCCAAGTCGGAGGGAATCATGTTTTTGATTTTTCCATCCATAACATCCTTTAATTTAAACCATTCAACTCTTCCTTCTTCTTGTTCCATGGCGTTTGTTTCTTTTGTTGTAAGCGTTGTGATAATAAGCAAAAATGAATGCTTGAAATATCCGTTTTCTTTTATTCTCTCATATACAACAGCGTTGCAATTTTCGAATTTTGATTTTATCTTTGCTTCTTCAAAAATTTCTCGCTCCATAGTTTCAGGAATTGTCTCTCCGCTGACTTGCTTTCCTGCAAACAATCCGAAGTATCCTTTGTAAGGCATCTTTTTTCGCTGAATCAAAAGAATCTTGTCTTTATTTTTTACAATTCCAAGAACTACGGGAAGGACTCCGATTTCTTTTTTGAATATCTGGGAAAAATAAGGAATTAGCGTCTGAGCCTTCATGCTTAATTGATATCCGCCTTCGTTATTTGTGACAAAATCTTTTTTCTTCATCAGATTAAGCTGATAGCTTAGCTTGTTAGATCTTATTCCGGAAAGTTCAACAAGCTTATTGAATTTCAGGTTCTTGTTCTCGCACATTATCTGAAATATTCGCATCCTTTCTTTGTTTGTCAGAATGAAGTCTTCCATTAAAAATTAGAAATAGGCGTCAATATATAAATCTTAAGTCAAGAAAGCTTGACTATCTCGCATCAGATTAGTGATGCTTCTGAGAAATCAGATAATCATATGCTCCAAGAGCAGCAACGCATCCGTCAGATGCTGAAACAACAAGCTGTTTGTACGGATTGTTTACGACATCGCCTGCTGCGAAGAATCCAGGGACTTTTGTCATCTGCTTGTTATCTGTAGATAAATATCCGAAGCTGTCAAATTCTATCATTCCCTTGATCGGCTCAGTTATTGGAAGATATCCAACATTCACTATAACTCCGTCAACATGAAGCAATTCTTCATTGCCGTTGTTGTCAATTGCGACTGACTCGACTTTTTTCTCGCCGATGATTCTTTTGACTCTTGAGCTGTTTATGATCGTGACTTTTGGATCCTTTAATCTGTCAACCAGTACAGGATCGCCCTTTATTGTCGGATTTTTATTCAAGAGATAGACATGTTTTGCAATATCTTTCATGTAGATTGCAGATGTCAAGCCGCTGTTTCCAGCGCCAACCACTACAACTGTCTTGTTTTTGAACAATGGTCCATCGCAAGTGGAGCAATATGTTACTCCTCTTGACTTTAATTCCTCTTCGCCCGGGACGTTTAGCGACTTGTATTTTGAGCCTGTTGCCCAGATTACAGTCTTTGATTTGAATGTTCCGCCGTATGTTGTGACCCAGAATAAGTTTCCTTCTTTTTTGACTTCGGTTACAGCATCTTCTATTATCTCTAGATTTTCAAATGATTTCATGTGATCTACATATTTCTGAGCAAGCTCCTTGCCATCAATTGATGCAAAGCCAGGATAATTTTCAACGTAAGTTGTATTTGCTATCTCTCCGCCGAATTCTGGAGAAATTATTGCGAACTTCATTTCCTTTCTTGCCGCGTATATAGCTGCAGCTATTCCTGCAAGTCCACCGCCTACAATGAGTAAATCATATATTTTATCCATAGTAATAGGGAGAAATAAGAACTATATAAAACTTTTGAAAGGATTTCAAAGGCTCGAAACGTTTATGACTGAGTTCTTACATCCCTAATTTTGTTTCCAATCTGCTAAGAATTATTTTTCTACAACAGCAAAAATTGCCAAATCAGTATAACCATAAACTGTCTTATTTCTAGGAAATTGTTTATCTATTACTTTATAATTTTTGAATATTTCTTTTTCCCAGAAATCTGCCGTCCAGAAATTTCTGTATATTCCATTTTCATCAACATTATCTTCAGGATTTTTTTCTGCTTTGAAGGATTTTAATGTATCTGGAGTGTTAACTGGTATCATAGCTATTATCAGTGGTGATATTTCAAATTGTTTTTTAATTAGTTTCTCTAAGTCTTCTCTTTTGAAATGCTCAAGAACACCAAAACTTATACAGGCTTGCACGCCTTTGCCAACATAGTCTTTGTGGAAATTTTCATAAAGATCTCCTTTATGACATATCGTTTTTCCATTGCCGTAATTTTTAGCATTGTTATTGTATAAATCTATTACTTGGTCATCATTATCTATTCCTATGACGTTGTATCCTTTTCTGGCAAGAGGTATTTCAGTCATGCCAAAGCCTGCGCCTATAGAAAGAAGCGAACCTTTATTTTTGGATAGATTTCTATCAAAAAAATCTCCATATAAATTATTTAAAGAATTTTCATATCTTATGCAGACTTGTTCGTCAAATACAGTCGGAACTATTTTATTGAAATAATTAAACCATGTGCCATTTACTTTTTCTGCTTCTTTCTTCATATAGAAAAGACTGGTTTTACTTTTATAAATATTGTGGAAGATACTACTATAAAGAAGTAATTTTACGTATACTTGAAATCAATATCCATGTTTGCTATCTTGTTGTATACTCTTTTTTCCTGGTAGATTGGCCACCATTCATATAACACATCAGAGATAGGTTTCCACATTGCAACCCATCCTCCTATAAGAAGACCTTCGAATAATATATATGTTAGAGTGTTCTCTCCAAATGTAAGAATGTACTCTCCTGCAAGAAGGCATGCAATTAAAAATCCGCTGCCGACAAAGAAACTTAACTCTCCTTCCTTTAATTTTAACTTGATGTTTCTTTCAGCAAGTATTTTTTTGTATTCGAAGAAATGATGTATCGCCCGGCGAACTTCGACTTCCGAGACTTTCTTCTGCTGATTTTTTGGAAAATGAAGAATCATTTTTTGTTTTTTCTTTAATGGATGCTCCTGCACTGAGCTTACAATGTATTCAAACGCATCATCATCAAGATCTTTTTCAAGAAATGGGCTAGGATCAAATGAATTGAATAGCTGCCCGACTGTTTTTATATTTATATTTATTTTATGAACGCTTGGATCTTCAGGAATATGGTCGTGCGACAAGTATTTCTCAGAACTAAACATTTCTCTCCCACCGCTCATGATATTATTTGCGCATTAGTTGTTTATATAGTTTGCTAATGAATTTTTGTAGGCAAAATTTATATATTAAATTGGATTTGGCCAATGATGGCAGACGAAAAAGTTGATATAAAAAAACTTCTAGCAGAACTTGATATTTTAGATAAGGAAATTGTACTACATAACGGCATAAGCGGCATTCTTCAGTGGGATCAATCAACTCATATGCCTAAGGCAGCTTCAGAATTAAGATCAAAACAATTATCTTATATGCAACTTAAATCTCATGAGATGATAACTTCTCCAAGACTTGTTTTTATAGTTTCAGAACTGAAGAAAAAGGAAAACTATGCAAAGCTTGACAAACTCAATCAGAGAAAAATCTATTTGTACGATAGGAAAATATCCTATAACTTAAAACTTCCAAAAAAACACGTCGAAGAAATGGCTGAACTGGAATCCAAATTATATACACTTTGGGTCGAATCAAAGAAAAAAGATTCTTTCAAATCTGTGATCCCTCTTCTTAGCAGGATGTTTGAACTCAAAAGACAAGAGGCAAAATATATCGATCCTAAAAAGAAGCCTTATGATGTTTTCCTTGACAATCACGAAGAAGGAACAAACATGGCGATGGTTGACAAAATATTTTCCGAGCTTAGGGATGAACTCATAAAAATACTTAACAAAATAACTAAGTCAAAGGATTATGCTAAAATAAATTCTGATTCTTTGATAAAACTTGGAAAATTCGATGAAGACAACCAATGGAAGGTTTGCGAGGATTTATGCAAGAGAATACTCCATTATGCAGACAAATATGATTTGACAAAGACTCCACATCCATTCATGTCAAGCGCATCAATTGATGATTGCCGCGTCACATCAGCAATAAGGGAAGATCCAATGTTTAGCTTCGGCTCGACGGCGCACGAATGCGGCCATGCAGTATTTGCAATGAACCATGGCAAGCAGCTTGATGGATCTATACTTGGCGGACCTGAAGTCGGCCTCGCGCTTCATGAATCTCAGTCTAGGCTTTGGGAAAATATAATATGCAATGGAGAATATTTCTGGAAAGGATACTATCCTTATTATCAGTCATTATTCTCTCCGCTCAAAAATGTCCCTCTTGAAAGATTCTACAAAATAATCAACACTGTCCAGCCTTCTTTGATCAGAATAGAATCAGATGAACTTACTTATTGTCTTCATATAATAATAAGATATGAGCTTGAAAAAGGCCTTATTGAAGGAAGCATAAAAGTTGAAAACCTGGACAAAGAATGGAACAAGAAATATAAAGAATATCTCGGCATAATCCCTGACAAGCCTTCACGAGGAGTCCTTCAGGACGTGCATTGGTATTCCGGCCTTGTAGGATATTTCCATACTTACGCGCTTGGAAACATACTGTCAGCTACAATATATAATGCGGCGCTCAAGCAAAATCCAAAGTTAAATGACCAGATAAGCAAGCTGCAGTTTGATGATTTCAGAAATTGGCTCATAAAGAATATTTACGTCCATGGATCAAGTAAATCAACAGAAGAAATAATCAGAAATGCATGCGGCAAATATTATGATATCAATGATTATGCCAATTACCTCAAGAATAAATATTATAACTTATATAATGTAAAAGAATAAATTAAAATTTCATGTTCTTGAGGCCTTGCTCGTATTTTATGACATTCTCAAGAGATTTATGATGGAACTTGACTGAAAAGCCATCATATTGTATTTTGATGTCTGGATTTATTTTCTTATGTATTCCTTTTGTATCAAAGGATATTTTATCGTATTCTCGCATGAATTTTCCAAAACTTCCATGAATCACAAATTCTGCATGCTCGAACCCTTCTTTGTGCGCGTTATCTTTAGCAGGAGCAGGAAGCTCAATGCAGTTTATATTTCTCCATTCATAGATTATAGGCTTGTGTAACTTGTATACAGCTATCGGCCTGCCGTTTATTGGCTTTTCTTCGTCACCGAGCATATATCCGATAGTTCCAAGCTCTTTTTTGAGTTCATTGTATCTTTCATATGTTTCAACTCTATAGCAAATATGGTCCAAGTGAAGGCCTTCTATTTTTATAGCGTCGCTTTTTAGGGCATCTACTACCTTAGCTACAAACAGCTGCGGATTTTTCAATATGTCTGATATGTTTTTTTCCATTCTATAAGATTTTTTGGTTTTATTAAAAATTTTCTGGATTTTAAATACTTAGAAATTTAGATAAAAATATAAAAAATTAATATTCTCTTGGACAGATTTTCTCTTCAAGCAAAAGTCCGAGATATCTTCTTCCATCAATCTGATATGTTTCAACAAGATATGTTTGTTTGTTTGTTTCAACTACTACTTCTTTGGTTGATTCAAGGCTGTTCATGTAGTCTCTTGCATCCTGGAGCGAATTTATAGTATGATCGTCAATTGCAACTATTCTTTCGTCAGCGCCTATTCCAAGGTTTCTTGTGTTTCCAGTGTATGAATTCTTGTCAATTCCGACAACACTCACGCCGCATGGGACATAGACTGAATTATATACAACCATGCTAAATAGCCACAAATAAATCAAAACGAATACTGGATTGAATATCACTGCAAAAGCAATCGTGCTCTTCTTGATTTTCTTATGCTGCTTTTTAGAAACATGATGATGGATATTGCTGATCAATGCGCTGAACGCGTAGAATAATACGAATGATACGAAGAAGAACAAGTATATAGTATTTGATGGAATAACCTTGTTTCGTAGTACGTACCAGAAATATAATGTGAATGTCAAAGTCAATGCAAGATTTATGAAGAAATTCTTTCCCGTCATCGTATATAATTTATAGTGATGATTCTTCTTGCTGAATGCAACAAGGCCATAGATGAATCCGAAAACGATGAATCCTGCTGCAATCCATGCTATTGTATATTTTGATAATAGAAGATCCTTAGATGCAATCATCCTGAATATTTTCCAGAATGCAAAGAATGCGACAGCGAACATGAAAAATATCGCGCTGCCTTTAAGGCCATGGAATAAATGAGATAATCCTCGACCTGAGACTTTTTTGAATTTGCGTAATGACAATTGATTCACCCTCACACTGATAATAATTGAGTATGTTGGCTGGTATTTATAAATTTTTGCGTAGTGACAATGCTTTCCTATGGCAGAATGAATAAAAAAAGAAAATTTCATAAGTTTTATTAAGGGGTCCAAAACACGGTTTATATATAAAAACCCATGGAGAAAATAATATGAACCAAAATAATACATTAAATGTTATTCTTGCAGAAGAAAGCAGAAAAGAAGGAAGCAGAAAATCAGTTAACCTTGCTGCTTTAAGTAATGGAGTATCAAACATGCCTTACATTTCAGGATTTGATGATCTCAAGGGAATAAAACTTGATCAGGTAGATGGAAGAATAAGCGTAACTTATATACGATCAGAAAAATCAAGAGAACAAACAGAATCTGAAAAGAGAGATGCTCAAACTACTCAATATCTAAAAGAAGCTGTGGTCTCATTAGAGGACTACAACAGAAAGAGAAATTAATTCTTTTTATTTCTTAATTTTTAAAATAATTCTTATACTAATTCTTATAAATAAAAACAAATACAAAAATTTTATTAATACGGACTATTCTAATTATAATAATTAGGTGAGGGTGGTGTTGTATGTCAACTTTTAAGGATTATATTAAAGATGATTTTCTATTTATCAGAACTAAAGTAGGATTTAGCACTCCGACATTCGGAACTATCGATAGGACGCTCGACAAATTTTTTGAAGAGACGGGAAATACTTTAACAAAAATCGATAAAAACGAATTGCAAACTGATGAAAATACAAAAAATTTGCTTAGATATTTCATGGCATGCAAAGGCAGCAATGAACAAGAACTTAAATTATTCCAGGACTATGTAGTGAGATTTGATCCTAGAAACGCCCCGGAGCCAATATATAGTATAGTGATGAAATCGAGGCTATAATGAGCATAATTCCTCCAATATTAAAAACTGATGATTATATTAAAGTAAATAATGGAGACAGCACGAAAGATATTCATTGGATCGAATTTTATTTCAAAATAGAAGGACTAATAAAAGGTTCAATGGAAAGTCTTAAAATACTAGACCCGGGTTATACTCTAGGGAAAAAATATGATGATCCTGTAAAACAGTCTAAAATATCCGAACTTGAAGATATTGTAAGCCATAGGGGCGATTCAGAAAAAAAGCTTGAAGATCTTTTTCCTAAATATTTTCTCAATGAAATAAACAAGTCAAGCGCTGCTTATGGTATTGTTCTTGATGTCCAGACAAGTTATATGCTCGAATATGGAAAGCGATATTCAAAAGCATAAATCCTAAAATATAAATAGTATCAAGGATTCCCTTCTTTCATGAGCTCAATAGATGAAAAAATAAGGATAGACCATGGAAATGATTTCACTCTAGTTGATAAAATCGAATTTTATAAAAATATCAAACACTTATTCTTTCTTGCACATTTCACTAAAGACTATGGTCATAAATATATTTTCGAGAACAACGTCGGACTTGAAGAGAATCTCAACAGGATTTTATCTTATCAGGGAAAATCTGAGGAAGAATGGAAGGAATTATACAAGGAATTCTATTTAAGCAATTCTCCATCAAATCCAATAACATTTGCAGCAGAAGCAATACTGAAAAACTCTGCCAAAAAATACAAGAAGGCCCGCGGAAATTCTAACTATTCTAACTAGATTGAGAAACTTAATAAATCGTTAGCATCAATATTCTATAAAAAAGATGTAAAAGAGGTTTTAGAGGGCGGTATGAACATGATGTGCATTCCAAACGGTAAGACAGAGGGTTTCACAATTGTAAGTCTTGAAGAATACAACTTTAAAATCGACAGGCTTTTTTCTCACGCGGATACGGAATTGACGGA
>DASPMU010000052.1:0-12884 GCA_035626895.1 Alphaproteobacteria bacterium | reverse complement strand
ACGTAATAGAAAAAGTAAGAAGCTCAATGAACAAGCTTGGATGGCTTGGCGCAGGAAAGAAAATATCTTTCATCAAAGTACTAGTGAATGATGCCCAGGATTATCTAAAGAATGAAGATTACGATAAGGCTGCCCTGATATATAGGGAGATAAAATTATCCTACGAAGAAGCAAATGATTACATCAGAAGAGAGGTCTATGACGAATCATTCGGATTATGCAATGAACTGGATTTCAGATATGCTCTCAAAGTGCTTGACAAGGCTGATTATTACATAAAGTCGGGAGACAGAAATAGCGCATTGATAGAATTTGAAAAGTTAGAAAAGACTTACAGCAAGCTAAGCGATGATTACAGGTCGCAGATACATGACAAATTCAGGAAAGTTGCTGACCAGATATCGGCAAATACGAGATTCAACTAAAAACATAATAAAAATTCAATAACATGAACAGAAGAATTGATGAAATAGGAAAGAAGAAAAAACTTGATGCAAAACATATAGGACTTATAGTTATAGCTGTATTGCTCTTATTCATAACAATATTTGGCCTTATTGCATTATCTACATTAGTTGGATTCCTAGTTGGGGAATTTGCTGGAAAAGCAGGATATGTCTATACCTTAGTGTTAGAATATAAGGAGTGCGCATCCCTCTGGTCTGGCCTTTTCGGAGTTGCAGTACAGGTTCCAGGCTACACTAATGTGCAAAGCTATACTGCGTCAAATTGCGGGATGCAGGATATGAACGCCCTGTTTGACTGTCTTGAACCAGGACTGGCCCATGTTATAATGGTATCCCAGGCTCCATCAAGCAGCATCAATTGGCTGACTCTTCAAGCAGCAACAACTGAAGATATAGATGCATATATCGGCCTAACTCCTAATGATGTGACTTCAGCCAACAGGACATTTAACGAAATAATTTCATTTTCAGTAAATAATGGAGTATATAATGTTCCAGGAACAAGGACTAGGCATGGCGGAAATGGAACTTCGCCGTTTGACGTTGGAGCGCTAAAGGATGGAAATGGAAATCTTATATTCATTTCTCATATCAATGCAAATTTCACTGCAGGCTTCAATAACAATATTTACAATTATCAGATGATAATTCCTGTAGCAAACAATACCAATCCGACTTATTATGTATTTACGGATCCTAGTTATACGTGTCCAGCTGGAGAAGGAGAGGGAGCAGACCAGGGAGTAGTAGAAGGTAATGTAACAACAACTGCTGGAACGCCTCTTGCTAATGTAGTTGTAATAGTTGCAGGAGAAACTGCAATCACAGATTCAACAGGATACTACACTCTTGCAGCTGATGAAGGAGTACAATATATAATAGGAGTCTTGACTGGCTATCAGGCGCATGTCGGCAATGTAACAATAGTTGCCCAAAATACTACAGTTTACAATTTCGCATTAGTTCCTGAAGCAGTTCCTAATCCTAATACCGGAACAGGAGTCGGGCCAGGAACAACTACTAAAACAAATGATAATGTAGATGTCGGCCCTGGAGAAGATGACGGTCCTGGAGAAGCTCCAAGGGTTCCAATAATTGAGCAGCCAAAAAGAATTGAAGGAGTAGATTATGTAATCTCGTTAAATAGAATTGATAGAAAATTGATGATCGGAAATTTCCTCCAGGAAATAATATCATTCTACAGCTACAAGAAAGCTGTTGCAAATCTTCAATTCAGCCTTGAAGACAGCAATGAGACAAATGCCACAGGATTCAAGCTTTCAAGCATTGTCAAATTAGACCAGGAATCAATGGCAATCAATCCGAATGCTAATGAGCAATTGACCCTGACTGTCTTTGGCGAGGGAGAAGTAGGAACATATGAAGGCTACTTGGTTGTAGATGGAGATCTAAAAGAAAGGATCCCTATAAGGATCGAATTATTAGACAAAGACAGGTTGCCTATCGAAGCATTGCTGATAATGCTTGACATTGATGATCCTGAAATATTCTCTTCAGAGAAATTGAAATTCAAAACTGACTTGCATAACTTGCTATCAGACCAGGCGTATCCAGTATTTTTGCAATACACAATACAAAATAGCGAAGGGGAAACAATCTGGACTGATGAGTCAAATGTATATGTTCAGACATCATTCTCCTTGCTAAAGTCGGCAACATTGCCTCAAAACGTCCCGACAGGAGATTATGTACTTAGAGTTACTGCAAATTATCTGGGACTTTCAAGCGGAGCCTCGACTTCATTTAGAGTCATCTTGCCATTCTACTTGGTTACATTCTTGGGGCTTAAAGTATGGGTTTGGATTATAATCATAGTATTCATATTGCTATCAATACTTGCATACATATTGATACGCAGGCAAATACTAAGCAAGAAAAAATATTCATTCAGATTAGAAATGTCAGAGCTTCCAAAGCTTGGACCAAGATCAGCATTCGTCGGAAAAATTGCGGAAACTGAACATAAGACATACTTTGATCTGGAGCAATTCAAAGTTCACACAATTGTTGCAGGAGCAACAGGAGGAGGTAAATCGGTTGCTGCGCAAGTTGTAGTAGAAGAAGCTCTTCTAAAGAACGTTGCAGTAATAGTATTTGATCCAACAGCGCAGTGGTCTGGAATGCTCAGAAAGTGTACTGACAAGTTTATGTTGAGCTTGTATCCATTGTTTGGAATGAAACCAACTCAGGCAAGAGCCTTCAATGGAAATGTAAAGCAGATAAATAATGCGCTTGAATTAATTGACATAAAAAAATACATGAAGCCTGGAGAGATCCAGATCCTTGCATGTAACAAGCTAGATCCAAAAGACATTGATATATTCGTTGCAAACAGCATCAGGGAAGTATTCCACGCAAATTTCTCAGAAAATCCTGAATTAAGATTGTTGTTAGTTTACGATGAGGTTCACAGATTACTTCCTAAGTTCGGAGGATCCGGAGAAGGATTCCTTCAAATTGAAAGAGGATGCAGGGAGTTCAGAAAGTGGGGAATTGGAATTCTCATGATCTCCCAGGTTCTTGCGGACTTCGTAGGACAGATCAAGGCGAACATCAACACAGAAATCCAAATGAGAACTAGAGATGAGGGAGACCTTGCCAGAATCAAGGAGAAGTATGGAACTGAAGTACTCCAAGGTTTAGTCAAAGCTTCTGTCGGTTCAGGCATGGTAGAAAATCCAACTTACAACAGAGGCAGGCCTTACTTCGTAGCCTTTAGACCATTGCTCCACAATACTCAAAGATTGCCTGATGAAGAGCTCGAGAAATACAACAAATGGAATGAAATCATTGGACAGCTAGATTACGAACTCCAGCAGCTTGAAGAATTAAAGCAAGATGTATTCGACCTGAAACTGCAATTGAAATTAGCATTAGACAAAGTAAAGAGCGGCAACTTCAATATGGTCGAGATCTACTTGCAGGAAGTAATCCCAAGAGTTGAGAAAACTTGGAAAAAACTCGGGAAGGCTCCTCAGAAATTAGTGATAAAGACTATCGATATAAACGCGCTAAAAGAAGATATGAAGAAGGCTGCAGAAGAAAAGAAAAAGGCAGACGAAGAAGCAAAGAAGAATGCACCAAAGGAAGCAGAAGGCGAGAAAAAAGAAGAAAAGAAAATGCTCAAATATGAATATGTAGTCTCATTAAAGGATAACTTGACTTTCAATAACGGCGTCGGGGTTGCAAGCTTGCAGGAATTATACGATGTCATGCCAAACATCAACGGCCCGACACTCAAGCATCACGTAACAAAAGATAAGAATGATATTGCTGACTGGGTCAGGGATAAATTCGGAGATACTGTTCTCGCGGACAAGTTAAGATTATGCAAGACAAATGAAGAATTTGTCAAGACGCTCGAAGAAGACAAGACTAAAAATAACAAGCCTTTTGATCCGACAAAAATAGCTGTCGCCGGAGCAGCGCTTGCTCCAGTAGCAGACAAGGTCGCAGTCGTTCCTCCATCGCCAGAAGCAAAACAGGCAGAGGCCGCTAAGGCGGATCAAACTCCTGCAGCCCAGCAGGCAGCAGTACAGGCAGCGCAGACTCCAGTAACTCCACAGATAAACCCTGAGACAGGAGAAGGAGAGACATTTGCATGGAACGAAGTCAAGTCGAAAATAAAATCATTAAGCAACGATGATCAGATAAAGATGCTTGAGAAATCAATAAAGAAATACAGCCAGGATATCAACATAAAATTCCCGCTGGCATTGCTCTATCACAAGACAAAACAATATGACAAGGCAGAAAAGATATACAAGGAAATACTTGAATTATATCCAAAGAATTCCAAGGCATTGTTCTACCTTGGCGGACTCATGAAGAGCCTGAAGAGATACGATGAAGCATTGAAATATTTCAACATTTACATGGACGTCAAGAAGAATGATCCTAAAGTCAAAGACTTGATAACAAAACTCGAGGAGAAAAACAAGCCAAAACAGGCCTGAGGTAAATTATATAACTGATATAATTGAAATTAAACTAAAATGAAAGACTTGCTATCGCTAACAAAAAGAGAAAACTGCTTCTACACGGTAGATGGCAGGACAATCTGTACGATAAAAGAACTTCATGACTATGTAATGAGCTGTGATCCTAACGCGTATGCTCATCACACAAGCAACGGCAAGAATGATTTTGCAAACTGGATTCATGACGTTTTGATGTTTCACGACTTGAGCAAGATACTTTTTGGAACTAAAAACATAGACGAAGCAAAAATAGAGCTAAAAAAATTTACGGAAACTTTCCATTCGACCAATAAAGAAATATCGGAAAACATGACTTTTGCAACAGTTGATGAATATAAACTGAAGAATATCCAGGAACTATATTATTACCTGATAAACTGCGATGATAATAATTATATCTATCACGTAAATGGCGGGAAGAATGATTTTGCAAAATGGATCGGCGACGTGTGGGCTCTTCCATCCCTTTCGCAAAAAATGTTCATGTCAAACAGCAAGATGGAATTGATAAACATCCTCAAGGATTTCCTGGTAAATGGCCAGTCTAATGACGCTTCAGAATATAATAAATATCAAAATGAAAAAGTGATGAATGAAAATACTTTGGAGAAAGCTGCGCCTCAACAAGCTCTTCCAGCAAGCGAACCTGTCAATCAAGCAACTAGTCAACCTATCGCAACTCCTTCAGAAATCCCTCAAGTTCCTATTCAGGCAAAATCAGAACCGTTTGTAGCTCCTGCAACAATACATAACACTGTAAACAACAAGCCGGTTGTTGGCGGACTACAGAATTTTGATTATATGAATAAAGATTCCAAGGAGGAGCCTGGCGTGAATGGCGTGAATGTAGTTTCAAATGATGGAGAAGAAAAGATAGTGCTAAAGACAAACATACTCCCTGAAGAAGAGGAACCTGAGCAGGAAAAAGAACATGCTCCCTTGTTTAATGAGAGCAATTTCCACTCATTCACCGATGAGGAGCTGGAAAAATTTGGAAAATTTTCAAAGCCTGAAAAAGAAGCAGAAGAGCAGAGCGTAAAAGTAGAATATCTGAAAAATATATATAAAGAATTGACAAATATGATCCGCGATCTTAGAAGGGCAGAGAAAGACGCTTTAGTTGCTGAATTGATGCTTAGGTCAGTAAATCCTAAGATAGATTATTATGCACTTACCAAAAACATTGATGATTACAATCATATAATCAGGATAATGAAAGATGTGCAAAAAGAAATAGAGGAAGCGGCTGTTCAGCAGCAGCATAATCTTGCTGAAGATATATTCAAAGAACTTAGGATCCAGGGAATAGCAATGAAAAAAGCTTAGGCAAAGACCATAAAGAAACTATATAAATGATGATGAAAGTAATATTAATATAACTTAAACCCGTAAGTTAAAGAGAGGTGAGTTGTGGGTTGGTTTAGTAAAAAGAAGGATGCAGAACCAGCTGCTCCAGCAGGAGCAGAAGATAAGTCAGATGATGATTCCGGCGAGGAAAAGCCGGCAGTAAGCGGCAATGTAGAAGCAGAGCTTACTAAGATAAAGTCATCACTTGACGCGCTTAACGAAGTAAGAAAAGCTAATGCAGAGCAGGCTACAAGAGTCAGCGAGCAGATCGGCGAACTTCGCGGCGCGCTGATGGACACTAACAAGGCCGTTGGAACTATTGAAGTTGCGGCAACAAAGGCAATTGACCTTGTAAATAGCGTCCAGCCTGACAAGTTAATGATTGAAGTTCGAAAGATCGACAGCAAAGTAGAGGCATTAAGGGCAAATATAGAAGCCAACGAAACCATCATGAAAGACATCATGAAGGAGATGAAAGACATGAGGGCCCAGATGAGCTTCTACAAGGGAATCGATCAAGTAGTAAAGATGAACAATGAGATCAAGCAAGAATTGATCGATATCAAAAAAACCGAAGGCTTGGTAGGAAAGCATGCTGACAGGGTTGAGACAATATTTGTAGAAGTAGAGAAGAAATTCTATGACTTCGAGAAATTCAACGAAGCTGTAAAAGAGCTTGACAGGTCTTTCAAGAAAATAAGCTCGGACTTCGACAAGATGCGTGTCGGCGTCGATGAAAAGGCAGACAAGAAAGAATTCGTGAAGATGGTCGACAAATTCACAGACTTTGAAAAACACACGACAAACATCATGAAATTACTTGATTCAAAATCAAAGAACACAATAATTGAATTGAATAATTCATTTGCAGACATGAAAAAACAGCTTGAGAAAAAATTCGACAAGAAAATTGAAGTCAAGCCCCTAACTGTCGAAGATAAACCTGCTGGGGAAGCAGGAAAAGACGGCAAGCCTGCAGATGCAGCGGCAAAGCCTGAAGAGAAAAAATCTTAGTGAAAGAAATAATATAATAATGACAATGAAAAATAGATAACTTGGATGAATAAATAACATGGCAGCATCAAGATATTTGGAAAGCGTACCTGAGGATCACGCGCTTAGATTGAACGATGAGAAAGTGGCGCATAATCTTGAGGAACTCCATTCAATGATCGAGTCTTCAGGCCTTGAAGTATTTTACATGCATGTAAATGACATGAGCAATGATGTTGCTGACTGGACAAGAAATGTCATCGGATATAATGAGCTTGCTGACAAAATGAAAGCTACAACCGACCGGGATGAATTCTTGAAGCTTCTAAGTGATTCTATAAATGAGTTGAAGACTCTTTCTGCGCCTGTTGTTGTGAATGTTTCAACTCTATCGTCTGTCCCTGTAGCAGAATCTGCAAAAATTGACATGTTTGCACCTGATGCAGTTCCATTCCCTGCTCACAATGCGGCTCCTGTCGGGAACACTTATATTTCACTGACGCAGACTCCTAGCGTCAATGTTTCAGCACCATTTGCTGAAAATAAACCTGCTTCATCGCCTGTTTCAGCCCCTGTTTCCGCTCCAGTTGCTGCGCCAATTACGTCAGCTGCTCCAGTATCAGTTTCTGTAATTTCTCCAGCTCAATCTGTTCCAGTTGCTGCGCAATCTCCGCCTGTACAAACTGCTCCTGTTACGGTAAATATTTCAGCTCCGATAAGTCAGGCAGCCCCTACAGCTGCTCCTATAGCAAACCCTCCTGCAGCTCCTGCAGTAGTGGCAAGCGATCCTAGCCTTACCTCAATTAGCGCAGCAATGAGTTTCATGAATGAGGAAAGATTTGACTTTGAAGATATATTTAATATTCTTCTCTATGAATTAGAGCAGGAAGTGTTAGTTCTAGAATAATTGATAATTAGATATATTTTCTCACTTTATTCTTTATTAAATAGTAATCTATATAAATACTTATTTCTGGTTAATACTATTTTAGTTTGTGGGGGTTAGGTTGTGGTTAGTATATTTAGCTTTAGACTTTTTTGCAATACTTTCTTAGCTGTATTTCTTTCGATTGAATCTTATTTCTAATTTATTTAATTGCGTTTTATTATATCTAAAAAGGTATAATCGTATATTTAAAAAAGTATAATGGTCATTTTATTTAAGATTGGTTTTTATTTTATTGTTATTTTTGTTTGCATTCTTAAAAATTTATAATTTAAGCACAAAACAACGAAACATTTATAAACGTTTGATTCAATTATTATATTATTAATAGTATAATGTAATTTTTGTGGTTATTCAAAGGTGGATTAATTAGTGGGTTAGGATTGCAAATGGTAGGTAATAAGTTAGAACAATCAATAGTTGCAGTATTTCAGGATGATTTATCCTCGACATTTAGCATAAACCAGGTTTCTAAGATATTAAAAAAATCTTATCCGATAATCAACAAAAAATCAAACAATCTTCTCGAGGAGGGCATACTTCGCAAGATAAATGTCGGAAGATCTTATCAATGCTCTCTTAATATGTCAAATGAGAAGGCAAGGATCTTGGTCGCCCTTAATGAAATCGACAAAAAGAATTCTTTCATCCAAAAAAATAAGCATCTTGTGAATGTTACGGATGAAATAATCCAGCTTTCAAAGAAATTCAATATATCGACGGTAATTCTGAATAAAAATAATTTGCTGTTCGTACTCGATAATTTGGGAGATAAAAAAGACATCCTTGAGATTACTACTTTGACTAGGGATTATATTTTATCTTTCTACGATCTGGATTCTTTCAGGCAGAAATTCTTATCTGACCATGATTTGAGAAAATACCATTTTGTCCTGTATAATACTGATATATACGCAAATATTGTTGCTTCTCCGTATGATGAACTCATCGTAAAAAACATTTTTGGAAAAGATAAGAAAAAAACAGATTCAAAAGAGGAAAATAAGGAGAAATAGATGGCTCTTAGGAATAATTTAGGACAGGGAAAAAACGCAGCCAATATAGTTTTAGTTCCAGGTTTAGTCCTTATTCTTGTATTATTATCTTCATCAATGATATATGCTTTGAACGCAGCAGATTTCACTTCTGAAAACACAAAGCTATCTGTAAGCTCGAGAAATGATGTATTGTATTTAGAATTGTTTAACTCAAATACATTAATAACTAATACTGATCTTTCGTCATCGCATTCTCTTGAGGTAACAAATCTTGAAACAGGATTTACATACAAATATTTTGGCGGCCTGATATTCCCTATAGAAATACCAAAGGATCAGGGAAAATATGTCTTCACATTATCTGATAAGAAATCAAATGTTATATCACAGATATATTTAGAATATAATTCAGATGATACATTCAGGATATATGATTCCAGGGATAAAAATGTAGAAATTCCATTAGATTTGGATGAACCACTTGGAACTGGAACTTCTAGCGAAATTTCTGATGAACTATCAAATAAATCCAGAAACGAGTCAAATGAAGATATAATTTCTAAGCCCTCATCTGATTCACAAACAGTTCTTTCAACAGATAAGAAAGAATATGTGCTCGGGGAAGTAGTCAGCATCAATGTAGATGTAGATTCGGAAATAAAAGATTTCTATATTATGTCTGAGACTTCAAAATACTTATTCACAGGATACATCCCTGATGGGTCTCCATTGACATTTAATCCGATGGAGAAGGGAAAGCATCGCATCGTGCTATCTTCCGGAGGATCAAATTTTGAAATAATATTTGAAGTATTCGATAAGAAGGAAACAGACATCATGTCTAGAAATTACGAATCCTTGGAGCAATACATGAATTCAATATCTGCGGAAGGCTCAGTTGCATCCAGGGAAGTACTGCTAAGAGATTCAACAGGCAGGTCTGCTTTCATAAGCGCAGTCGCATATAACACAAGGCGCGGCGAGAAGCAAGATCCTGGAGCAATAGATACTGTCAAAGGACTATCCAGATTAGTTTCGAAGAAATCTACAAACGTAGTCCAGGGAATAATTGATCCTGAATATGTTCCTGAAGAATATTCTATAGATGATATTTACGCAGTTGACATTTCTGAACAAATAGTGGTAGACTTAAATTCCGTTCCACATCTTGAAACTTCAAAATTAGAATTAGAGAATGTAGTTGTAGATGTAGGCGCCGATTTAGAAATAAGGATAGAGACTGTTCCGGAAAATAAATTATCCCTGCAAAAAAACATCATCGAATCATTCGCAATGGATTTTTCAAACCTAGATTTCCAGACAGGAACATTCACAAAGATTGCAACAGGAGAAGAACTATGGAAATGCAGGGAATGGAACTATATGCAGCAGAGATGCAACGGCGATTGGGTCAAGATAAAAGACTTGACTCCCGGAGTTGAATATACTATCGAAGTCTCTCCAGTAGATCCTGGATACGCAGAAACCGGCGTTTCAACAATAAATTCTGACAAGCCAATATATCTCCCTGGAGAAATAGCAACACTAAACACTGCAGTGCTTGACAAATTTGGATCTCTTGTTAATAATGCACACTTGACTGTAACTGTAATAACTCCATCTTCGGATAATTATGTGTATACAACAGAAACTGGAGATATATATTCAATCAGCAAGGGAATCTACAGAATGCAATTCCCTCATACAGAAGAAGAAGGAGAATACACTATAATAGTAAGCGCCTATGCAAGAATAGTCAACAGTACAATGATATCTAAGTTCGTTGTAGATTCAGATTATGAATTCGATATAATAAGGCATTCAGAATTAAGCGTCGATCCTTACAAAGGATCTTATTTGATGAATATTGATGTAACTCCGAAATTATCCCTGCAAAGCTATGATTTTACAGATAAGATTCCTGTATCAATCGAGGTACTTGAAACAAATGGAGAAATAATAGTAAACGAATCAGGAAAATTCATACAATGGACGGGATTAACGGATGCATATTCTGCATTTTATAGATACAAGGCTCCATTCGATATTCCTTCTGTTCTGACATTTGGACCATCATCAATAATATACACTGATCATAGCAATAATCAATTATCTTTCATTGAACCAAGAGAGTGGTATGTAGCAATAGATCCGGAAGTTCCGACAACTGACGGAATAATGTTCTACGGCGACAGGACCCCTGATGGCGGAGTTAAGTACAGGAATTGGACTAGTGATCTTTTGTATAGCGAGCAGTATGACGGTATTGACCTTGGAGGAAGATCTTCATGGATGAAGGTTAGATGTTCAGAATATCTTCCGCAATGCATCCTTGGAGTTAGCAACAACGATGATGATTTTGGCTTCTCAGTCTTCTTTACAAATAACTGGAGCATGGCGAGCTACGGCGATTTATCTACTGATTTAGCAAATAACCCAGTCCCATGGGATGTAGAATGTGAATCAATTAGCGGCCGGTGCATAGTTGCATATGAATCTTCCCAATCAGCAGCTGATGGATTTTTATTCTACAGAATTTGGAATGGAACAAACTTAAGCCTGAACGGGCCATTTAACTTCACATTTACTTCTGCAATTGCTGGAAATGAGAGCTTCCCGATCACATGGATAAAGCTATATCCAAAAAACGGCACTAATATAATGGGCGTTGCCATACAAAACAACGGCGGAGGAAACACTGGAACTCCTGCAATCTACGGCGCTATATGGAATGGATCTAACTTCACGCAATGGCAATTATTCACAAACAACTCAATTACAAATGGAAACGAATTTACGCAGCACAAACATTTCGACTGCGCGTGGAGCAGCAATAGATTCTATTGCATCTATTCAAACGAAAGCAGTCCTAGAGTACTGATGTATTCAAACAATGGATCACTTTGGACTAATCACGGTTCAATTTATAATGACACTGGCGGGGAAGTATGGGAAGTTTCTGCATGCGGAATGGAGCCTTGGAGTGTTGATACAAATGATTATATAGGATTTATGGCATGCTCGCAGAATGCTACAACAGCAACAAACAGGATTGATGGAGGAATATGGAATGGAACATCATTCTCAAAACTAACTTGGAATCAAAGCGGGGTCCCAATAAGAAATAATTTCGCTGAGTGCGGAACTGCAAAAGGAACAACAGAAACAGGCCAGAACTTCAGGTGCCAATGGGAGTCATCAGGAAACCAGATTATATTCTTATGGGTAAACAGCGGCCAAGATTATATAAGATATGGAACTTACACTAAATCAACGAAAGCCTATTCATTTAGTAATTTCTCAATAGGAAACCAGATTGTCGTAGACGGTCCGAGTGATATAAGATCAGTAAATTCTATATCTAATTCTTTTAATGACCAGATATTTTTGACTTATACTGATTCATCAAGAACTGCAGGATGCTCCGTCTGGACAGGAAACAGCTGGGATGGAACAGGCTGCAACAATTCTGCAACATTCGAAACTGACGGAGCAAGAGCAGCATCCAATTGGCTAACTTTTGATTGGTTCAGGCTTCAATTGCAACCGTACATAAATATAGTAAATCCAGTAATTACGACAACTACAAAAGATTATTTTGGAATAACAAATCCTAGCACCACGTTCATAGCATACAACGGAACATCAGCAACTCTTCCTGTAGCTTCTGTATTCGCCCCTGCGAATAGGACTGCAGAATTCTCAACAGCATGTTATTTCGCAACTACATCTTCTGATGATACTTATTGCATGACTAATACTTCAAACATCACAAGCTACGGTTACCAAAGCTTCCAATTCTATGTAACTGAATCAGTCGTAAATATTGATTCTTTCAAGATAAATTATGAAGGACGAGGAACCAATACCACGGCGTCAACTCCAATAGATATGAGAATATACATATACAACTTTACATCTGACAGCTATGTATTCGTAAAGACAATCTTTGGAGGAGGAGGCGCAGACTCTTATACTGAAGCAATCGTTGATGGACGAGCGTCAGATCTTGTTGTAAACAATAGCTTATGGGTTCTGATAATTCCTGCAAGTTCGACAGGCCCTGCAGCTGCTGGAACAAGAAGGCATGAAATATGGACTGACTATATATCTCTTGATATAAACACTCTTG
>DASPMU010000051.1:0-18707 GCA_035626895.1 Alphaproteobacteria bacterium | reverse complement strand
ATGGAATATAATAAGCCCTGCTGGATTTATCTATCATAGAAGAATCGAGCTGCGCTATAGTAGAATTTATTTCAGAAACTAATGCATTATATTCTGCGATCTGAGATTCGCTTCCATCGCTATGAATAACCTCGGCATATGAATCGATTAATTGGGGAACTAATGTATTAAAAGAATTTTCTAAAACTAAATTATTCATTATTTTTTCATAACTACGAATAGTATTAAAGTTTAAAATTACAAATGTAGCACTGAAAATTAATAGAACTATCAGCATTATTAAAAAAGATAATAATAGTTTTACACGTATGGATTGAAATATATTTTTGTAATCAGCCATAATATTACTCACGTCAATAAGCTAATAATATAAAGTTTAAAAAAAAAAAATTGAATTAAGTTACGCTAATTAACCATACACGTCTTCAAGAGTGTAAAATCCATCTGCGATTACTGTATCATTAATATTTGCTTTATTTACTAAAACAACATCTAATAATACGGAAGGTACATCTATTTTTCCATTATTTGTAATAGCATTTGTCGTAACAGCCTCATTTTTAGCTATTGATAAAGCAATTTTAGTAGCTTCTTTAGCTAAAGTTTTTACAGGCTTATATACGGTTACTGTTTGAGTGCCTGCAACTATATCTCTACAAGCTGTTAATGCAGCATCTTGTCCTGATACAGGTATTTTTCCGTCTAAATTATTTTCTTTTAAAGCTTGTATTACGCCTGCAGCCATGCCATCATTTGCTACAACGACTCCATCAAGAGTTCCGCCATTATCCAGATAGTCGCTTATTCTTTGATATGCTAGTTGTGATTTCCAGCCATCATGGAATTCATCTAAAACTATTGTTATATCTCCAGAATCTATTTTTGGTTGCAAAATGTTATAAGATCCTGTTCTAACTAAATATGCATTATTATCTGTTGGAGATCCGCCAATATATGCAATATTTCCTTTAGGAGCGACATCTAAAACTCCTTTTGCTTGATATTCTCCTACCTTAATATTATCAAAAGACATATAATAATCTAAGTCGCTATTTTTTATTAGTCTATCGTATGCTATTACTTTAATGCCTGCTTTATGTGCTTCTTCGACAATAGCTGCAGCTTTTTCAGAATCATGAGCAACTACTATTAATACATCTGCTCCTTGTAGTATCATATTTTTTGCCTGGCTTAATTGTTGATCAGCATCAAGGTCTGCTGATTCAAATATTACTGTAGCTCCTAATTTCTCTGCTTCACTAATAATAATGTCTCTTTCTATCGACCATCTAGCTGTATGCAGTCCTGCAAAAGATACTCCAATAATTACAGAATCCTCAGTTGTAGAATCTTCTATTTTAGAAGTATCCCCAGCATTTTTTGAACAACCAACGCCAAATAACAATATTGAAACAACCAGTAAACCAAAAATTCCTTTCATAATATTCGAACTTTTAACCATACTTCCACCTCACTAACAGTAAATATTAATTGATATTACTATTTATAACTGTTTTCATAAAATCCCAGATTAAATTCTTAAAACTTTTAAATAACCAATCCATTTTTATATAATGAGCTCAGAGATGAATCAAGCTAATTGCCCGTTCTGCAATACTAAAGAGATGCGTGGAGGAGTTTTGCATAAATTCAAGCATGTCTATGCTAGCCTGAGCCACCCGCGAAAGGTGCCTGGACATCTTTTAGTCATCCCAAAGAGGCATGTAAGCAAATTATCAGAATTAAGTGATGATGAGAAAAAAGAATTACTTGACGTGATAATAAAATACCAGGAAAAGCTTCTCAAATATTCTCAAGGGACAATGATAAAGCAAAATTATATGCCGTTTGTTCCAGACAGCAAAGTCAAGGTAACACATCTTCATGTACATATAATTCCAAGATATTTAAACGATGCATTGAAGAAAGAATCAGATGCAGTAGAATTCATCGATCCTGATGAAAATGAATTAAATGACTGGACGGAGAAATTAAAATGACGTTATACTTTATAGGAATAGGACTTTGCGACGAGAAAGATATAACTGTAAAAGGCCTTGAAGCAGTAAAGAAATGTGATTATGTATATCTTGAGAAATATACTTCAATTCTCCAGGTTCCTCTAGAAAAGCTGGAACATCTCTATGGAAAAAAAATAAAGCTTGCAGATAGAGAGCAGGTTGAGAAGAGGGCGTATGAAATTTTAGAAGATGCCAAAAATCATAATGTTGCATTCTTAGTTGTAGGAGATATATTCGGCGCAACTACACACACTGATCTGATGCTTCGGGCAAAAGAGCAAAAGGTAGAATGCATTTATATACATAACGCGTCAATAATGAATGCCATTGGAATAGTTGGTTTAGAATTATACAAATACGGAAAAACTACAAGCATTCCGTTTGCAACCGATAGTTTCAAGCCGGAAACCCCATATGATGTGATAAAATTAAATAGAAGCAATCATCTTCATACATTGATTCTTCTTGACTTAAGGCCTGATGAGAATAGATTCATGACGGTTGGACAAGGCTTGAAATATATGATGGAAATAGAGCATAAGCGCAAGGAAGAAGTGTTGAGCGAGGAAACGCTCGCAATTGGGTGCGCGAGAATAGGATGCGGTAATTTCAAGATAAAAGCAGGGAAGGTCTCAGAATTGATCCATGAAGACTTCGGCCCAGCGCTTCATTGCATAATAATTCCTGGAAACATGCATTTCATAGAAGAAGAAGCAATAGCACAGTGGAAAAATTAGTTGTCCTATTATAGATACGACAGAACAAATTTTATATAACTAATCTATCTTAATCAAAGTATGAACGACTATAAAGACTATATTTTCACAGCTGCACAAAGATTTCTAAAATATGTAAAATATGATACGCAATCAGATGATAAGTCTGAAACAATCCCAAGTACTGCTAATCAAAAAGTTCTTCTTGAAGAATTAATGAAAGAATTGAAAGACATGGGCATAGAATCACAAATGGATGAAAGCGGACATATCTATGCAATGATAAAATCTAATACTCCAAAGAAAATTCCGACAATAGGATTTTTGGCGCATGTAGATACAAGCAACGCAGCTCCTGGAGCAAACATAAATCCAATAATACATAAAAACTATCAGGGAGGAAATATAGTTCTTCCTAAAGATAATGTAATCATACCTTTCAAAGATACGCGCCTTAAAGACATGATAGGCCATGATATAATTACAACTGATGGGTCAACACTTCTTGGAGCAGATGACAAAGCAGGCATTGCGGCAATAATGGACGCCGCTAATTATTTCAAGAAAAATCCCCAAGTAAAGCATGGCAATATAGCAATCGCATTTACAATAGATGAAGAAATCGGCAAGGGAATAGATAGCTTTGATCCTAAGAAATTTGGAGCTGATTATGCATATACAATAGATGGCGACGATGGAAGAGGAACACTATCTGATGAAACATTTAGTGCTGACTTCATAACTGTAAAAATTTACGGCATAGCAACCCATCCTGGCGACGCTTATAAAAAAATGATCAATTCTATAAGATTAGGGGCAGAGTTCATGGAAAAATTTCCAAAAGACAAGTTATGTCCAGAAGCAACAAAAGATCGAGAAGGATTTATTCATTTATCAAGCATTAAAGGAACTGAAGAATGCACTGAAATAGAAATACTCTTAAGAGATTTCGATGAATCAAAATTCAAGCAATATGAAAGTATAATCAAATCTTATGTTGAAGAAATAGTACAAAAATATCCAGGATCAGAATATAAAATAGAGTCCCAGCAGCAATATAGAAACATGAAGAAAGTTGTGGATAAAAATCCTCAAGTCATGGAATATGCATTTGAAGCAATAAAAAGAACAGGATTGGAACCAAAAGTAATTCCTTGTAGAGGAGGAACAGACGGATCAAATTTATCATTCAGAGGAATTCCGACGCCAAATATATACGCGGCAGAAAACTCCATTCATTCTAGAAAAGAATTCTTATCAGTCCAAGAATTAGAAACAACAACCAAAACAATCATAGAATTAGTCAAAGTGTGGGAAGAGAAATCTTAATCTCAATCCACCTAGAATATTCATTCTAAATTAGTAACCTATATAAATACTCATCATTGTAATAGAATATGTCAAAGAGAGGGTTGAGTAGGCGCGTCAGATTAGGTCGCAGAGGAATTTCTCCGCTCATAGCAACAGTTCTTCTAATAGCATTTGCAGTATCGATCGGAACAATGATCATGAACTGGGGAAAAGATGCTGTAGCTGCAGGAGATTGCACTGAAACAAAGCTTGACGTCCAGATAATCAACGACAAGCCTTTATTCTGTTATGATACACTAAATAATAAAGTAAATGTCATGGTAAAAAATACTGGAAGCACAGACATTAAGATGCTCAAGATGCGAGTAATCACGCCAAACTTTGAAACGCAAGATATTGATATAACTGACAGCGCAATTGATTCCGGAGACATAAAGACTAAAAACATCGACTACATAAGAAGCGGAACATTCAGGGTAGAAATAATACCAGTAATAACTGTCGGCGGAAAAGAAAGAGTATGTTCGGATAAGAATATCTATGTGGACAATATCGGGCCATGCAATTAGACAATTATTGATAATTAAAGTAACTTTATAAAAAAGCCATTCTTCTAAGCATTATGGAATTAAAGATAAACATCTCAAAGACTGTAGAGCAGAATGCAGAGGTCTACTTTGAGCAGGCTAAAAAATACAAGAAAAAAATTCCTGGAATAAAAAAGACCATAGATTTGTATAAGAAGAAATTAGAATCAGCAGAGCAAGAATCACAAGCAATAATGCGGCAAGAGCGCGAGCCTAAAGTCAAAAAAGAATGGTTTGAAAAGTTCAGATGGATAATATCCTCAGACGGATATCTCGTGATCGGAGGCAGGGACGCGACAACTAACGAAATAGTCATAAAAAAGCATACTGATAAAAACGATATTGTGTTTCATACAGAGCTTCCAGGAAGTCCGTTTGTCGTTATAAAAAATCCCGATAATGCTACAATTCCTGAACAGACCATCAAAGAATCAGCAGAGCTTTGCGCGTCATTTAGCAAGTCATGGAAAAGCGGAAGATCGACTGCTGAAGTATTTTATGTAAATCCTGATCAAGTCTCAAAAGACGCCAAGGGCGCAGGAAGCATCGCAAAAGGAGCATTCATGATCTACGGCAAAAGAAACTTCATGTCTCCGACATTGAATCTTGCAATATGCAATATTGGAAGGATAATGTGCGGCCCTATATCTGCAGTCAAAAAACAATGCGATGAAAAGTCAATTCCCTACGTCGAAATAATACAGGGCTCGGATAAATTAAGCGACGTCGCAAAAAAAGTCCAGAAAATAATCGGTGGAGATATTGACGAAATAATACGCTCATTGCCATCAGAATGTTCGATAAAGAAAGTTAAGTAATTAGAAGTATGCATAATATCGCATTAGCGCGCTCACATTATAATGTGAATTCGCAGCCGCCTACGAGTCTAGACGAAAAAGATTGTTCACTCGAGGGTTCGCTGGGCGCTAATGCTGTAGAAGACAATAAGACAATCAAAGGTGAAATCATGGATAAAAATATCAAGGAAATGAAGAAAGATTCAAAGAATCTTGCAGCAAGCATCATAATAGGAAAGAACGGTCTTACAGAACAGGTAATCAAAAACATCGCATTAGAATTAAGAAAAAATGATCTAGTGAAGATAAAAATACTTCCGTCGCTTGTCGAATCAGAAGGCAAAGAAGCGTTATTTGAAGAGATTGCAGAAAAAACTGGCGCTAAAATAGTCCAGAAGATTGGATTTACAATCACATTGACCAAAAGATGATTCTGGCTATTTAGATTCTCGAAGCTCTTTTGTTTTTTTATTAAGAATGCGGGCGAAACCATAGCCTGCAAGAGCAACTAATACTCCGCCTAAAGCAACAATATTCTGGCTTCTTTCAGATTTTGCCGCATATATTTTTACTTCAGGAGAATTATAAAGTTCAGTGCTGTCATTTTCTAAAGCGTAAATTGTATGTTCTAGATCATCCCTGATATTTTGCATATCAAAAGTACTTATATAGTTGCCCGATGATTCATGCCTCTTTTTAGATTCCAAATCATAATTTCTAAGAGATTCTAATGTTTTTGTTGCAGAATAATATTGATTGACTTTCGGATTCTTTTTTGGCGTCTGAAATGCGCCATAGCCGGCAATTACAATTCCTGCAATTCCTATATAAGTAAATATTTTAGAGCGTTTATCCCGTCTAGAAGTATTAGTTTTAGAATCATTTAATGAATTTTCTGAAGGATTGCATTTACATCCTTCGTTTGCGCAATTGCATGAACTCATAATGCTATATGTATAGTGGTTTTTATAAATTTTTATAAAATGAAGAATGAAAAATTATAATTAGTTCAATCGGCTCATAACTTGCTGCATGTTATCATGTTTCTTGTTTGATTTATTCAAAAAATATGCTCCTGAACCGATTCCTGCAAAAAACAAGGCAATGCCGCCAAGAAGCCACGATCTTGCATCTGAACTATTTTTTTCATAAGACTTATACTCGGCTGTATTGGATATATTGCCTGCATCCTGTTTTAGCTGTAAAATTTTATTATCCAGTGATTCTAAAAAAAATTTTGACTCCAAATCTCCTCTCGGATTTTCATCCAGATAATTTTTAAGAGAGTAAGCAGACTGCAAGGCATTTGACGTCTGTTCATATTGAATTACTATAGGGCTTGCTTCTCCATCTTTTAATGATACATGTTTATAGATGCAAAAGGATGCTGCAACTAAGCCTGTAAGTGTAATTATCTGTCCTATAGAATCATTTTTCTTTATTGTCTTCTTAGAATTTTCCTGCGCTATTTTTATGCTTGAATACATTATATCCGAGAGTGGATTGTTCTTTATAAATTTTCTTAGCAACCACTCCACAATAGATACTAAATAGAAATATTAATAAATTAAGTATCTCTCTCAATAACATGTCACGCCTGAAAGATTCAGAGATGCCTGGAATAATAACTCACGCAAATTATGTCAAGATAATACAAAACCAGGTCACTCGTAGCTATATGGAGCACATAGATGGCCAAGTTCCCTACGATAGAGATAAAATCTCTCAGAAGGAAATCGGATTGTTAATAGATTACAAATTAAATACTGGAGACGAAAAAAGTCGTCTCTATGTAGGATTAGATATTACATTGCTTCTAAATGACGCGTCAGTTCCTGAGTCAAATTTATCTGGCCTAATAGCAAAGGAAATAACTGAATACTATTATGGCAAAGACTTTAATGGGATATGGTTTAAGAAAGAAAATACAGAAACGAATAGCAAATGAGAAAACAAGTTCCAGACATCAGCGAGCATATTTCATATCACGAGTTAGCTCAAAGAATAACACAGATTCCTGGAAGCGAATCAATAGGCTATTTCTATACTGAGATTAATCCAATAAATACAGTTGTCGAGAAGTTCCACCTATATAAAATAACTAAAGGAAAAGGCATTCCAGTATTATTATCAGGATCGGTTCATGGATACGAAGTGGCTGGAGCGCATTCAATATTAAGATTTTTCAAAAGGCATGCAGAAAAATACTTGGATAAATTCGAATTCACGGCATTTCCTTGCGTGAATCCTTGGGGATTTGACAAGATGGTCCACGAGAATTGGCAATATTATCCTGAAACAAAAATAGGAAGCAAATTAAACAAAGATTCAGATATAAAACTAGGATTAAATCTTAACAGAGAATGGAAAGATAATTCTAAAAGCGTAGAAGTAAATTTAATAAAGCCGCATCTAAAGTCGTATGAAATCCATCTCGATTTGCATGAAGTTTGGAGCACTTATGTTGCGCCTAATGAGCAAGACTCTTCAGCCCCAAGCCCGGATGAATTTTTCTTATGGGAAAATTGCCCGGATAAAAATCTAAGATTCGGAAAAAACATAATTGATTCTGTAGAAAAAAACGGCATTAAAGTATGTAAATGGGATACTATTCTTGAAGATATAAATACTGGCGGAGTTATTTATCTTCCGGAAGGATGCTTATCTTCATATGCGGCAGGCAATTTTGAAGCTTACACTCAAGGCAGGCATACTCCTCAATCATTCACAATCGAAACTCCGCTTTTTGAAGATTTGGAATACAGGATTAAGGCAAACATAATAACCATTGAAACTGCCCTTGAGGAAATACTTAAGAGATATTAATTCTTAGGAAATACAACGTAAGGTTTATAAATACGTGTTTCTAATATTGAGTAATTGTACAATGGTGAGTAGTAAAACTAACATTTAGATATAGTTGTAACCATAGTTTTACTTAGTTTGATTTCAAAAGAGGATATATGAGCAAGCAACCAAAGCCTAAAACTCCCCTGGAAGAAGCGGGAAAAGATCATGGCTGGAAAGAAGAAGAGTTCGAGGATTTCAACGGAGTCTATGTTAAGACTGACTATCCTGAGCCAACCAAGAAATTCAAGATAGTATACGAATCATTCACGCTATCAATGGAAGAAACTTATTTCTGGATATTAAACGCTTTGCAATACGATTTCTCATTCCCTCAGGTTGATAAGGTAACTGATATTTTCTCAAGTGCTGAAAACAGCTCGATATTCGGCCAGGCGTCGCAAAGGCTTGGAATACAGCAAGACAGGATAACAGGGACTCTTGCAACAGTTGGAAAAATGGTCAAGGATTTGTTTGCGTTAGTCAGGGAACTTAGGATAATCGACGAACGTATAACAACATATGATGCATGGAATAAACATAAGAGTAAAAGTTCCGATGCTACATTAAAGCAGCATTATATCGATTTCGTAGAAAGCCAGGGAGGCCAGACAAAGCCTTCATCAGTATACGGTCTTGCGCAAAATCTTGGCTATACATCCTTGCCAGACTATTTCTTCAATACGAGAGTCTTCAAAAAAGAAGATGTAGATAAAATTGTCGATTCACTTGCAACAAACAATAATCTCAAGAACGTATTAAGAAGAAAATTATTCGAATTCCTAGTATGGAAAGAAGAAGTTGAAAAAGAGACAAGGCATAGAAGAAAATTCACGCTGCAATATCTTCGCCAGCAGTGGGCTACAATCAAAATGTACATGGGATGGCTTAAGCCTTATTTGAGAAATGTCAAAAGATTAAGCATGAATGAAAAAAGCATCCTTGGTCCTGATATCATCTCTGCATTCGAGACTGCAGCTCTTGAAATTGAAATACTTGCGTATCATCCAAACAGGGCGTCAGGCGGCGACAGCCCGTGCATCCTTGTAAACTTCAAATATTTTGTCAAGCCATCGCTTAGCTACCAGCAGCCTGAGAGCTACCAGAGAGGCCCTATCCATGTCGGAAGAGTTGAGATAAGCTTCAGGAGCTACGGTTGGTCAAAATCAGAAATTGAAACATATAAGAAATATAGGGAAAAACAGGAAATGGATCTTCTTGCAGTAGTCGATTCTTCATTAAAGGCAGCAATGGACGCATTATCCGAAGATCTTGAAAGATATCTTGCTGAAGCAGGAGAAGACGAATTCAAGAAAAAGGCAGAAGATAAAGTCAAGGAAAAAGAAAAGAAAGAAGAAAGGACCTTCTTCCAGAAATTCTTCAATGTAAGGGAAGGAGCAAAGGCCGCAGGAGATTCAAGCGCTGCAGAGCCGTTTGTTGCAGTATTCATGGGATTTGGGGAAATAATGGGATCATTCCTGCCGTCAGGCATTACGGATAAAAAAAGTGGAGCCCCTAAAGCAAAGAAAGGCGGAAAAGAAGCTTCAAAAGTAATGATGCTTTTATGGAAAAACTACAAGAAGAGCCATCAGCTTCTTACTTGGTGAAAAAAATGGCAAAGTCAGACGGGCATATATCGGAAATGAATCATACAGAAAGGATTGGAAAATTAGAAGAAATAACTGCTGAAAAGCATAAGACAATTTCGCAAAAAAAGAAAGAGCTAGAAGAATACGAAAAACAAAAGAAGAAAGAACTTGAGGATCTAGACAAGAAAAAAGAGAAGGAAATAAAAGATCTGGAATCTAAAAGAAAAGAGATTGAGAAACTAGAATCCGACAAGCTAAAAGAAATAGAGGATAATCAAAGATTAATTGACAGCAGCTTCCAGGAAGTTATCAGGCATAAAAAAATATTGGCAGACGAAGAAAAGGAAAAAATCAAGCAGAAAGAATTCGAAACAATCGATGAAATAGCCGCAGAAGCTAGCGTAAAAAATAAACCGGGAACAACAAACCAAATCAATTATTCCAGATTCTTTGAAAATCTTGAAGCGCCAAAACAATTTTATCAAGTCAATAATAATACTTTTTACAATGGATTAAATCAATTGTTAGATAAGGCAAGAGACGGAGAGATAACAAGAGAAGAACAGCAATTTATCGACAATCTCAGAAGCAAATTTGAGCAATTTAACAACAATGATTCTTATGCAGACCGGGATAGAAGCAATTACTTAAAGAGATCAATGGCAGTGATAGAAAGAATAGGGACTTATTCAAGATTAAGAGAATAATAATTAAAACAAGGAAAAAATAAAATGGTAATTTTCAACGTCGATTATTTCAGCACGCTAGACAGAGGCTATTATAGCCAGGGAACTATTGATGAAGCAAAAGCTTCAGGCAAATTCTCAGGAACTGATTTCCCCGAGGGAAATGATCAGGGAACAAAGCTTACTGCAAGAGAAATCGGAACGACAATGGCGCCAGATACATATCCTGTCCAAGAACTCCAGGCTAAAATAAGATCAGGCGCTGCAAAGCTTGAGATTGCTTTCAGCGGAGCTGGAAAAAGCGGATTTGGCGGACGAGGAGCAACACCAGAAATTCTCGGGAAACGTGAAAGAGAAGAATTCAGGGAGATGGCAAGAATCAATGAAGTTCATGTAAGCACTCACGCAACTTTTGGAAAACAGGGACTTTCAGGTTTGACCCAGCAAGGCTTTAGTGAAGAAGAAGCCCAAAAGACTTTGAAAGAAATCAACAAAGCAATTGAATTTGCAGCTACAGCAACGCAGGGAGGAGCAGTAGTATTCCACACAGGAGAATGGCAAAGGCCTATAATGGACGCCGGTTTCAGCCAGAAGGATGCAGATAAATTAAAAGAGAATGATTCTCAAAGAAAATTCAAGGAATATGATGCGGAGTACAAGAAAGCTCCAATATATTTAGCTGATGCGAAAACTGGACAAATTCAAGCCTTAAACAGAGAAATGAAATTCTATTTCCCTGAAGAAGAAATCGATAAAAATACTGGAATGAGATATTTAAAGAAAGATAAAGAAGGCCAATATATAATCAAGAGCATGGAATTTGACCAGGCAGTTGAGCATATAAGAAATAGACATAGAACCGATAAAGATGATCCTTTAAAAAATAAAACAGATGCGGAAGTACTTCTTTACGGTCTAAGAGAGCAATCATTAAGGGAAGCTGAAGGTCAGGCATATAGATTCAGCGAAGGTCTCGAAGAACAAAAGAAAGCTCTCCAGAAAATTATAGAACAGAGAAAAATGGAAGATGAAATCTGGAAAAATACTCCTGAAAGTGAAAGATGGAAACTAATGGAGCGAGAACAATTCAGGGGGACAGGAGTTCAGGGAGAATATATCCCGCGAAAAGATATGCTAAAGCTCGAAGAAGAAAGGCTCCGGCAAAGCATAACAGGTAATCAATCTACAGTAACATCCGCGCTCGAACAGCAGAAGAAAATCCTTGAAGAAATGAACAGGTTCAAGCCCATTGAAGAAGTCGGAATCCAAAGGACAGCTGACACTCTTGCAAAGGCAGGACTTAAAGCAATGGATGAAACTCAAAGGCATAAAAAAGAATTGAAAGAATCAATCTATATCGCGCCAGAAAATCTATTCCCTGACTTTTATGGATCGCATGCTGATGAAATGATAAAAATAGTTGAAACATCTAGGAAAGAGATGGCCAAGAGATTGCAGGCAAGAGGAATCAGCGAAGAAGAGGCAAAAAAGAAAGCTCAAGAACACATCAAAGCAACACTTGATACTGGACACTTGAATCAGTGGAGACAGCATTGGAAAGGAAACCCTAAAGATTTCGAAAAATGGTATCTTGGCCAAGTCCAGAAGATGGTCGATAAAAAAGTATTGGGACATATACACTTGACTGACAACTGGGGATATGACGATGAGCACTTGACTCCAGGACAAGGCAATACTCCTGTAAAGCAAGTCGTAAAGATGCTTGAGAAAGCTGGATTCAAAGATTTCATAACTGAAGTTGGATCTTTCAATGCTAACACAATACTTCCTGATACACTTGCAGAACTTGGAAGCCCAATATATTCAATGGGAAGAGGAACAACAATGGGCAGGATGAGACATGGACATTTCGGTATGAATGCTCCTGCAAATTATATTGTTGGAGGCTACGCGCCAAGCAATGATTTCAGGCTATGGAGCGAGGTTCCGTTAGAATAGAACCGTACTTGCATAGATTGATGCAATGACAGTGCCAGCTAGCGAGCCTAAGATAACACCAACTATTTACGTCTAGACTCGTAGGCGGGAATCAATAACACGTCAAATGTGAGCCTGACACTGCGTCTGGGAAACATTATGTCCATTAATAATCAGAAACTTAATAAATAAAGTATAGCAAAATACAGTTAAAGTAAAAAGAGAGGTGGAGTGAGTGGATTTTAATCTTGATACTAGAAAAAATGTCAATCTTAGCAGGTATCATAAGGATGATTTAGACATAGTATACTCATTTTCTAAGGAAGTCAAGAAAGAACTAGGCATGCTTCTAAAGGGAATAATATTATTCGGCAGCACTGCAAGAAACCTTCATAGCAATAAGAAAAGCAATGATATTGATATTCTATTGATACTTGATGATGTCACAGTAAAATTTACTCCGGAATTGATCCAGACTTACAGGATAATAGTTGAGAAAGTAGTCCTTAAAGTCTCTAAAAAGCTTCACATCACAAGCTTAAAGCTTACAAATTTTTGGGAATATGTAAGAGCTGGAGATCCGATAGCAGTGAACATGCTCCGAGATGGAATACCTATAATTGATACAGGGTTTTTCGAGCCGCTCCAGATATTACTATATCAGGGAAGAATCAGGCCGAGCCCTGAGAGCATCCAAAATTATATGCTTCTAGCGCCTCAAACTCTTCAAAATTCCAGGGCGCATATACTCCAGGCAACACTTGATTTATATTGGGCAGTTATTGACGCCGCCCACGCATCATTGATGTATGTTGGAGAAGTTCCTCCAAGCCCGTCTCATGTTGCAGAATTAATGGATGAAAAATTAGTAAAGCCAGGTCTTCTTGATAAAAAACATCTTCATACAGTTAGAATGTTCTATAATTTAAGCAAAAGCATAACTCACGGTCAATTGCATGATTTGACAGGAGCGCATTATGATGGATATTACAGGGAAGCATATGACTTTGTAATGGCTGTCAAGAAATTCATCAATAAGAGATAATTTTTCTACAGAAAAGATAAATAAAAAGTGAGTATTAAAAACAATTAGATTAATCATTAATAACATTTTTAAGTAAGTCGTATCAAATTTAACTTCAATGCTTAAGATTGATGAAAGCAAATTTTCGCAAGTAATACCGTTTTCTGAATACAAAGATTCTCTTGATTTTTCACTTGAAGAGAGACTTAAATCTAATCTCAGGCTTGATGAATATCTAAAAGAGAAAAATATAACCTGCGAAGAATATCAAAAGAGCAAGCCTGTGTTCATCGCAAATAGGCTGGTGTATGATTCAAATCTTATAGAAGGAATAAAACCTCCAAAGCAAGGAACAGTTCTGGAAAAAGACAGCAGAAAGTATTTTGAGTTTGTAGACCATGTCCGTGCATTTGAATATGTAATAAATAATTATCAGAAAAATCTGACAGTTTCAGAGATAAAAAATATTCATAAAATACTCATGCAAAATGTATCTGTATTCGACAGCAAGGCAGAAGATAGAGAAAAATTGGCCGGAGAATTCAGGAAAAGCAAGGCATACATACACATCGTAACGCAAGACCCGGAAGATAAATTCATGCAAAATCATCTCTATCTAGGAAAAATGCATCACAGATCAATTGCCGGCGGGATGAGAAAGCTCGAAGATAAAATAATATCATTAAATAAAAACAGTGAAACAATATCTAAAGATATATGGAACACACACTACGAATTTGAAATAATACATCCTTTCTACGACGGCAACGGAAGAACTGGAAGATTAATTTTAAACTGGCTTACTCTCAAGCATCTTGGAGTTTTTGTAAATGTTCAAAACGAAAACAAATTTGCATACTACAAAGCAATAAATTCAAGAGAACCACAATATCGCAGGGAAAATCCGAATAAATTCTACAAAGACCATAAAGAGAAGAGAATAAATAGAAATTACTTAATGTTTTTCGAAGACGTAAAGAATACTATTAAATCCAAATTAGATATTTTGAATCAAAAATAAATTAGAAATTATAGAAAATATTCTAATATTAATTAGAAACGCCTTTGATTGTAACATATACGCTTCCAAGCCTCTGTATTTGTCCTACTGCAAGATATTCTGAATTTCCGTTTACATCAACGACGCATCCTTCTTGATTTATCTGGTCTACTCTTATAGTAAATCCGCCATAATATGTATGCTCTCCAGTTGCAAGTGTCACAGCGAGCGTCGTGTCATCATATATAGTAGTTCTTCCTACAATTAGCTTGCATAAAGAATCATCGACAAGAACAGAAGATGCCTGTCCTGCCGCATCTTGCGTCTCTGTCGGAACATAATCATCGGAATCTGAATGTGCAATTTTATTCTTCAAAGAAACAGTCATGCTGACAATCAATATGATTGCAATTATTGCAACAAAGCTTAGCAATGGAAGATTAACTTTGGATTTAGACCCTTCATTAGATCCGGAAGCATTAGATTTAGAATCATGATGAACATGATGAGTATGTTTGCTTGACTTAGCCATATATCAATCCCGGAGAACCTTATTTATATAGTTTGTTGTTGCCTGAGACATAAAGATATTAAGAATTAAAGAAATTATTCCTTCTTCCGAATCCTAGCAACAAAGAAGCCTTCTGTATCATTGTCATAAGGGTGTATCCTTAAGCAGTTTTCAACTTCAGGCCTTATTTCTAGATTCTTGAATTTTTTTATTGCAGGAGTTCTTTTTATCCCAAGTTTTGAATCATCGATGTATTCAAGTTCTGCATTAGGATATTTGTTTAACAAAAATGAGACTACAGCTTCATTCTCTTCAGGCTCGATTGTGCATGTGCTGTATACCATGACGCCGTTAGGCTTTAGCATATTGAATGCGATTTCAATTAAATTCTTCTGTATCTTGCTTAGTTTTGTTATTCCTAAAGGATTCCACATCAAAATAGTTTTTAGGGATTTTCTGATAGTTCCTGTTCCCGAGCATGGAGCATCTACAAGTATTCTATCGAATTTAAAATCAGGATGATTTTCGCCGATTCTTTTGAACCTATGCTCTTGCATCATTGTTAAGACATGATTGTTCACGCCGCATCTTTGCATGTTCATTCCTAATGCTTTGAGTCTTGAACCAGATACATCATTTGCGACAAGCAGGCCGGAATTTTCCATATACATTGCTATCTGGGTTGTCTTGCTTCCAGGAGCTGCGCACATGTCCAGAACTACTTCTCCTGGCTGAGGATCGAGTACTACTGGAGGAATCATTGATGCTGCTTCCTGTACATAAATATATCCCAGATGATGCTCCATTAAATTTCCCAAGTCAAATCTTTTTCCGTCTCTGTAAGTTATCCAGAATCCTTCAGAGCACCAAGGTATTGGTTCAAGCTGCCACCTGTCAGATAGCCTTGCTTTTATGCTTTCAACATTTGATTTTAATCTATTGACGCGGATGCATTTTCTTATATAAGATAGAGAATAATTCATGAATTTATCATAATCTTCGCCCAATAATTCCCTGTAATGATCTTCGAATCTTTTTTTAACAAGGACATCGCGAGGGATTTTTTCAAGCCTGTGGGCTGTTGAATGATTTTCAGAGTCAGAGCTAACATCTTGTAAATCTGAGTCTTTTTTAATGCTACTTGCTTCTGCAACAACTTCATCAATATCCAGGAGTTTAGCCATGCAATTAGAATAAGTCATAGATTTATAAATCTTATATCTTTGCAGTAGATGCGGAATTAAGAGTGGCATCGCTAGGAGTTTTTGCATACTTCTCTTTGACGAAGAATTTGCTGATTTCCATCATTATGAATCCGAAGCTTGATATTGTAAGTATAAGCAGCCATTCAGTCCATCCTAAAGCAACAGTTCCGAATACATTTTGCATGAAAGGATTATACAATACTAATAGCTGTATTCCGATGGAAGCTGTTATTCCAAGAGTCAGCCAAAGATTGCTGAAAGGGCTGATTTTTTTGAACGATGCAAAGCTTCTTGCGCTCATGACAGCAAACATTTCAAACATTACAAGCGTAGTAAATGCAACGCTTCTTGCAAGTGTCAAATTCGTGTCTTTGTAGACGTTGAATGCTACGAGTGTTCCAAGTCCCATGCATGCGCCAAAGATCAAAATTATCCAAAGCATTTCTCTTGTGAGAGGATTTTCCTTAGGATTTCTAGGATTATGCTTCATGACATCATCTTCTGCGCTTTCAGATCCAAGTCCCAGAGCTGGAAGACCATCAGTCAAAAGATTCATGAGCAGTATTTGAAGCGTCAAAAGAGGAAGAGGATATCCTAAAAGAACTGCAAAGAATACTGCAGTGACTTCTCCGACATTGCACGAAAGCAAGTATTTTGTCGACTTGAGAATCCTATCGTAAATATTTCTGCCTTCAGATATAGCGTTTACAATTGTCGTGAAATTATCATCAACAAGAATGGTTTTTGCAACTTCCTTGCTCACATCAGTTCCCGTGATTCCCATTGCAATTCCTACATCTGCTTTCTTGAGCGCAGGGGCGTCATTAACACCGTCGCCAGTCATTGCAACAACATGGCCTTTCTTTTGCAGAGCGTCAACAATTCTTGTCTTCTGGATTGGAAGAGCCCTTGCAATGATCCTTATATGATCAATCTGCGCTTCAAGATCACTATCGGATAATTTGTCAAGCTCTGATCCATTGAGGACTACATCTCCTTCGCGCAAAAGACCGATGCTTCTGGCGATCGCTTTTGCAGTAGTCGGGTGATCTCCCGTTATCATCATGACCCGGATTCCTGCGCTGTCGCATTGCGCGATTGCTTCTTTCACGCCGTCTCTTGCAGGATCTATCATTCCTACAAGGCCGACAAATATCAAGTCAGATTCAACATTTGCAATTTCATATTTTTTTAATTTAGAAACGTCCCTATATGCAAGCGCAAGAACTCTTAGAGCTTCTTCTGCAAATGCATTGTTTTGTTTTAATATATCGTCTTTATCCTTCTTTGTTATCTTTCTTACTTTGCCATTTACTAAAATATGACTGCATTTAGTCAATACAAAATCAGGGGCGCCTTTGCTGTAGCTTTCAGTTTTTTTACTCGAGTAATTCTCATATATTACTGACATTATTTTTCTGTCCGAATCAAATGGCAGCTCTGAAACTTTCGAGAAATTCTGCTCCATGGACTTTTCATCAATCTTTCCTTTCTTTGCAAGAACTATAAGAGACCCTTCCGTAGGATCCCCGATTATTGACCACTTATGAGTCCCGTCCTGATGCTGTGAATTGACAAGCTTTGAATCATTGCATAAATAGCCTATCCTAAGCAAAAGATCAATATCTGATATATCTTTTGAATTTTTTTTATTTTTCCTGTCTGAAAAATTTATCAGATCTTTTCCTGAATAGAAATTTCCAGTCGGTTCGTATCCTGAGCCGGTTATGTTTATTATTTTCTTATTCTGGTATACTTTAGTTATAGTCATCTGGTTTTTTGTCAATGTCCCGGTCTTATCCGAGCAAATGACAGTTACTGCGCCAAGGCTTTCTGCAGCAGGCAATCTTTTGATTATCATATTCTTTGCAGCAAGCCTGCTTGCTCCTCGCGAAAGGCTTATTGTGACAATTGCTGCGAGTGCAGAAGGAACCGCTGCTACTGCAAGGCTTAATGAGAAGATAAATAGTCCTGCAATGAACTTACCCCACTCAAGGTGTTCTTTATCGACAGTAAATATGCTTATTACAAATAATATTCCAACAAGCGCTAGTACAATAAAAGTAAGCTGCTTTGCCATTTTCTCGAATTTTATCTGAAGAGGAGTTGCAGTATCTTCTATTTCTGAAATAGTTTTTGCAATCTTTCCAAATTCAGTGTTCTTTCCAGTTGTTGTAACTATAGCTTTTCCAGAACCTTTTGTAACAATTGTCCCGCTAAACACCATGTTCAATTGATCCGCAGGAGATAATCCTGGAGAGAGTTGTTTTATTGTTTTCTTTGAAGGAACGCTTTCTCCAGTAAGAGATGACTCATCTATCTCAAGGATGTTTGCTTCAATTAACCTGGAATCTGCAGGTATTATATCTCCTTCAGAAATTATAAGAATATCGCCGGGAACAACTTCTCTTGCAGGAATTTTTGTAGGGATCTTGTTTCGCAATACAGTTGCAAAAGGGGCGCTTATTTTTTCCA
>DASPMU010000050.1:0-2424 GCA_035626895.1 Alphaproteobacteria bacterium | reverse complement strand
AACTTACAGAATAATTTGGAATATATATTGAATTTCCAACAATTGCTGCATATAGCTGATTGCCGTTTAACCTGACTCCAGTACCATTTGCTATTTCCGCAGTTATATTATTGTTTAATATTGTAGTATTAGTTGTTGCATTCACCATTACTGCTGTTTGGAAGCCTCGTATATTGCAGTTTTTTATAGTAGTAGTCGTGCTATTTGTAAATATTGCTATGCTATCAGTCGCGTTGTTTCCAACTATATTGAAAGAAGAGCAATCTATTGTTGCATTGGATGCAAAGACGTTTATGCATACAGGTTCAGTAGTACTTATGTCATTTGTCAAAGTATTGTTTGAGTTTGCTGCAGTGATATTCTGACAATTTGCTATAAGAACGCTGCCGCCGAATGTTCCGTTATATGTTCCATCGTATGCATATACTCCGCCTTCTGTAAGATTATTTGTAATGTTTCCAATCAATGCATTGTAAGCATCGATTCTAGAATATAATGTACTGGATAAATTGGTTGTATGATTTATTACTAGTCCAGTATGCATGAGCAAATTCTTCATCTGCGCCGGAGTCTTTGGATCTTCTGAATTTACTAATGCTGCAATTGCTGCAACAATCGGCGCTGAGTAGCTTGTACCTGACCTGACTGCAGGATTTCCATTTTCATCAATTGTTGATATTTCAAATCCTGGAGCTATCAAGACTGTGTTGTTGTTTCTTGATGAGAATTCTGCAAATATGTCGAGTTTTGTTGATGCTGCAACAGGCAACGAATATTGCGAACATGCAGGAACCTTTACCCATTCATTTCCATCATTTCCAGTTGACGCAACCACTAAAATTCCAAGATTGTATAATTCTGCAACTTTTTCTGATACTGGATTATCTTCGCAATATCCGTTATATCCTCCTGAGCCAAGGCTTAATGATACAATAGACGCATTGTTTGCGCGGCAATATTCAAGGCCGCTGATGAGCTGGGATTCATATCCCTGGCCGTTTGAGTTTAGTATTTTTCCGACAATTAAGCTCGAGTTAGGCGCGATGCTTGACAGGATGTATGCAACGCTTGTTCCGTGGCCGTTGTCATCAGTGATGTTGCCTGTTGAATTTGTGAAATCAGTTCCATTGATGTAGTTAGTTATGAATGCTGTATTGATTCCTGTATCAAGGATGCAAATATTTACTCCAAGGCCCCCGTTTTGTCCTTCGATACTTCTTGAATCAAATACTTTCGTGATATTCATGGAGTCAATCGCAAGAGCGTTGACGACATCATCTATGTATAATTCGTCGATGAAATAGCTGTATGCAAATAGCTGCATTTCAGTGTAATTTATGTTCAGGGATTCAATTCCTGCATTTTCATCATATAATGTTGAGTTCAACTCTGCTGTCGAGTTTATTGAATCTGCAATTTCGATGTCTTCAAGATTCCTGTCTATCTGCTCTAGCTCTTCTAGAAGATCTTCTTCATCAATGTCTATTCCATCAATTATTACATTTGCTGTTATTAGATTTCCGTTTTCGGAATCAATGCTTCTTAATATTTCGATTGCTCTCTCTATTTCTTTCTTTCTATCAAGCAAGCTTTCCTTATCATATTCGTCAGGATTTGCTGCTCTTTTTGCTTCAATTTGCTGATCGTATAATGCAAGATATTCATTGATTGAAATCTGGTTATTGTTTTTATATTTTACAAGAACTTTAGGCCTTGCTGAAGGGTCTTTTTCCCAGATTTCCATAAGCCTTGGGTCTATTGCAAAATTTACCTGGTCGACTGTGAAGATGTCATTGTATACATCTATTATTGAATCTCCTGGGCCAGTAATGTTTTGAGTCACATTTATTGTGCTGTTTGTTCCGGATGCATTTATTCCAGTTTGATTTCCTGAAGGGCTTGTTTCATTTGATGTCCTGTTAGTGCGGACTAATGGAAGATCATCAGGGCCAATACCCGGATCTTGAGAATCATTTCTCTTTGGAGTCACATCAATTGGAGTTTCATCCTCAATATTTGTAGTGTTTACTTTAAGCTTAAATACATTAGAATTTATCCTCTCCCTTCCGTCGCTTACATAAATAAAGCCTGAATATTCTGCCTCGACTCCTTTAGGCACAGTTATTATTAAAGTATTGCCTTCAGTTCGGCTGGATATTTTCGGGATATTTGATAAGCTGTATTTTAGAACATCATTTTCAGTGTCTTCGAAATATGCTGATAAATCAATGCTGATTGTCGTTGTAGTGTTAAATGCCAAGTCATCAAGATTTTTGATTTGCTTTGGAGGCTTATTTGTTAGCCTCTGGGTGTATTTTATATTTTTTATATGTATGAAGCTTCCTTCTCCTACAGCAACTTCAATGTAGATACTTTGAGGATCAAGCTCTAACCTGCAAGTCTCCTCGCAGACTTCATTGAGCA
>DASPMU010000049.1:0-16953 GCA_035626895.1 Alphaproteobacteria bacterium | reverse complement strand
CAGTTGAAAAATGCGTCACATCAGGAGATGCAGAATGCATGGCTCCTCATGAATCCAATTGGTGCCTTGATAATGCAGTCGTATTCTGTAATGCAGACAACACATTAAGCAGGGCTCCATGCCAGTCTGGTCAAAGCTGCTGGTTTAGCCAAGTAACAGATACTGCTTCATGCATGGATCAGGAAGTCTGCGGCAAGTGTGAAGGAGTCTTTGGAATATACAGCTACATGGGTTACAATGTACCGACAGAAAAACCAATAGCAGGATCAACAACAAATAAATTCCAGATATTCTGCCCATCAAACTTCAGGCCAGCTCCAAATCCTGACAACACAGGAAAATCTGCAAACGCATATATATTCGGATGCTATCTTGATTATTCAAGGACTACAATCGACGGAATATATGCATGCGAAGATGTAAAGACATGCTATGATTATACTTCAGAAAGTTCGTGCGAGCAGGATTATTGCGGAAAGTTCACGATCACTGGAGACAATGGCTGCGAATGGAACGAATATGTAAGCGGAAGTGCAACTAAAAATTCTCTAGGAAAAGGAGTATGCGCGCCGAAAAATATTGACGCCCAGGATTGCATGAGATGTACAGACGAGGATTACAACAGGCTAGGTAGCGCATGTACTGCTGATATCTGCCACTTATACGGAAAAAACAGCGACGGAACAACAAGCTGCTACTTTGATTCTTACAGCAATGAATGCTGGAATAAAGACGACGTAACTTGCGATATGTATATGGATGAAAAATCCTGCAACGGCGCTACTACCGGAACTCCAGGCCAAAATGTTTTCACAAATGTAAGATGGCTTAATGACGATAACAATGAGAATACGGGAAATTACAGGACAGGATCATTCAACTCAGAAACGCCAGCAAACACTAGAAATCCTAGTATTGATGGAGCAGGAATAGGAGTCTGCAAGTGGGTTGCAGTAAATCCGGGCTCTCCAGATTCATTCAGCTGCATCAGGGATGCAGATAATTCATACTACTCTCTAGAAAGCGATTGCAGGATCAGCGATATGCAGTTAAATGCAATATGCAATGTTGATACTCTTGCTCCAATAACAACAATAGATTCTTCAAAGAGCGTCCCAACTGGCTCAACACCTGGAACTCTTCCAGTATATGGCCTGAATATGAATCTTCTTGATCAAGTAATAATATCTGATGACAATCCATGGCCGATACTTGGAGATGAAGACGTTTACAAATCATCAATGGCAGATTGGAGAAGCATAAGGACATTATATTGCGTCGATGAGTCAGGATCATGTTATCCTACTGCAACATTAAAGACTACAAGTGAAGATGGATCTGCATACGTTGCAGACCTAGCTGAATTTGATGTTGACAGGGGAGATAATGGAAAGACTTTCAAGTTCAGATACTACTCGGAAGATCCTGCAAGAAATCTTGAATTGATCAAGACAATGGATTTCAAATTAGATAGTCTTGAACCGACGATAGATTTGACTTATGATATAGAACCAAAGCAAGTGAGCCTCTACCAATGGATAAGCGATGTTGATTTCATATTAGAATTAGACAAGACAACTTTCGGAGGCGCAGATATTGACGAACAATCACTTCCTGTCCAATGCACATTCACACTAACTCCTTTGACTCCTGCTGCTGCATTGACATTTGCATTCAACGGCAATGATGAAAACAACATGCCTTCATTAAATAACCCTGTCGGAAACATACTATATAATACTGGCGACCAAGTCATTGCAAGATACTACGGCCTAAGCGACGGCTTGTATGAATATGAATATTCATGTGTCGATAATGTTGGAAACATTGCAACTAACACAGGGGATTTAACAATTGATGGAGACATCAGAATCAGCGATCCTCAGCCATACAATGAAGTATATAGGTCAAATGAAATAACGTCAAACCAAGTTGAAATAAGCGTCAGGACAAGCAATCCTGGAACTTGCAGATATTCCCAGACAGAATTCCTCTACGACAGGATGCCTTCAGCAAATGCAATGACTTATGATAGTACTACATCAAGGCATACAAAGAAAGTTCCTATACCAGCAGCAAATCCTAGCGGAATATACAAATATTATGTGTCATGCGAATTGACAGATGTCAACAATCAGAAATACATAGTTCCTGGAAACGATGCTGATAGTCCATTCTTCAGTGTTGATGACTTAGCTCCTCAAACAACTTTGATGTTCAAGGATCCTCAGTCCCAGCCGACAGCATACAAATGGACTAATTATGCATATGATGCAAATAAAGTCTACGATGGAATAGCATTAAGATTAAATTGCAGCGACAGCAACGTTCTCCTGACAACTGCAACAAATGCTGAGATGACATTCGGATGCGAAGATACAATGTATTACTGCATACCTTACGCAGGAGTAGATTGCTATGATACTGATGACTATACAGAAATAAGTCCAGATGATGATCCTATAACATTAAGCTATGGTGAAGGAAATTCCCCTGACAAAGAGAAATATGGAAACGCTCCGAGCATATTCTATTTCTCAAAAGACAAAGGAGGAAATATTGAAAATTTCAGGATAACAAAATTGAATGTTCGAAATACTCACATGGATAATCCTATTGTAAGCTTTGTCCCATCAAGCATCGAATTTGACGATCCGAAAATCAAGATTGTAAATGGGATAGAAATCTTAAACAACTACCATGGAAAGCTTGAAATAAAATATGTCGGAGAAAAAATTGTAACAGTTGACAATATCAAAGTAGTAAACATTGCCGATAATTCTGAAGTACCGATAGAATACAGCTTTGGAAGCATTACAGCAAATGATGTAATAAGAGTTTATGAAATAGAATACATCCCGTCAGGAACATACAGGCTAATAATAAATTCATCAGACGATGATGGAAATATCAATGGCTACAACAAGACATTCGGGGTAAATCATACAGGAAATGAAATAAGACTTTCAAACCCTAGGCTTGGAATCGGAGATAAAAATCCGTATCAATTCCTATTCATGACAAAGATAGCAAGCACTTGCAAGTATGGCTTTGTAGAAGTCAATGCATGCAATTACAATCCTGACGGAACATATAGCGACACAGCACTTGACTGCTGGTTCAGGGATGCAAGATACTTGCCAATTACAAAAACTACTGGCTTTGGACATGAAATAGTAAATAATAACGATCCAGCCCCTACTTTCAATGATGGCCACGTTGAAGACTTCATAAGCCCTAAGCCATTAAACATAATTTGCAAGATAAATAATTACAATAGCAACAAGAATGATGCTTACATAAAAAGATCAGTGCATTACGGGCACTTGACTGTCCCTCCAACAATTGATCTTAAGTATATATTGGATCCTGTAATAAATGATCCTGCATTCCCTAATTACAATGTAATAATCAATGAGAACAGCCCGAAGATTACTATTAGTATAAAGACAGACCAATTATCTGTATGCAGGATAAATCTTGACCATCAGGTAAATGTAATTGATTTGATCAACCAGCCATTTGATAACGAAAGCAACGCTGATGATTTCAGCCAATACAAGCTTGATCATACATATACTATAGATTATACTGATACTGGATTTGATGAGGGCGATGCGAGATACGAATTCCAATATAATATAGAATGTACAAATCTTGCGCAGCTAAAAACAGAGACTACAGCAGATGTAGTAATTGATATAGACAAGACTCCTCCTGTTGCCGGCCTGACCCAGATTAGCCCATACTTTACAAGAAAAGAATTCAGGGTGAGCTGCACTGATCATTGCACTGACAGCTATGAATACAAAGTCATCGGCATAGATGAAACTTGCACTGATAGCGGATTCTCAGGCCCAATAAAATATGAAAATACTATAGATATAACTAGTGAATCAAAGATATGTGTCAAGGTAAAAGATGTCCTTGGAAGATACAGTGAAATAAAAGAAGAAGCTGTGCAAATGATCGACTTCAATGTCGGCAGCATGAAGATACTTGTGCCTTACGAATATTCAAAAGACAACGGCGATAATGTTGCTGCATACTCTGCAACAAACACATTTGAACTAAGCGTGTGGACTGGACCAGAAAATGAACCTGTAGATGCATCATGCGCCTATGGAATAAACACAGGACAATACTCAGATCTTGATCCTGAAAATATCCATGAAGAATTATATAATGCATTGATTGCTGCGCATAGAGAATTTGAAAATACAGGAACTCAAGAAGATCAGACAGTTCATCCGCATACTCAGCCAAACTTCAAATTGAACGTTGATGAAAATACTCCTGAAGGATGGATAATAATATGCAAAGTATTCAATGCAGCGCCTGGAGACAATCCATATATCAGCCGTGAAGTATTCTTCTATTGGGATTCTACTCTTCCATCAGTAAACATAGATGCAGTAGCAAGAATATATGACTGGAATAACAGATTAAAGACTAATATCACAATCATAACTGACGATGATACAATGTGTACAATTACAGATTCAACTTCAACCCCTGCTGAAGAATTAATAGTTGATAGCGGCCAGGATGATGTATTTGAATCCTACAGAAAGACAAGAGTATATTCATATAACATTCCTTCACAATACTCTCAGTATCTTGATGCAGTCGGAGATATAACATTAGAAGCCATGTGCTCTAACAGGGCAAAAGGATCATTCTCAAAGGAAATAACTATAAGATACGAGCTTGACAAGCAAGTAGATGCAATAAGCAGCCTTGATACAATAAGAGTATTCGGCTCAAGAAATATAACAATCAATGCTACAACAGATATCATGAGTACTTGCAGCGTCACAATCGACAAGACTACAACTGTTGACTTGAACTCTGCAAACAGATTATTCCATGCAAGATCTTTAGACTTAAGCTCAGGAAAGCATACTCTAGAATTAAGCTGCAGGGTTCCTGAAAATAACAACATAGGCAAGTTCACAAAAGAATATACGATATTTATTGACATGAGCCCTCCGACAGTACAATTGATAGGACCTGATTCATACAATGGCCCAGATACTACATGTAATATTGATGGCTTTACAATTAATGTAGTCATGAGCGATGCTGATAGCAGCATTGAAAGCTACGAATACACAATAAGCGGCGACGGAATAACTCCTAATTATGTAGTGAAAGATTCAGGCAATTTAAACAACATCTTTGTTCCTCCAGAAGGAAGCATCCTTCGAAATAATAGAACATATACTATTAATGTGCAGGCAAAAGATCTTGCAGGAAATGTCGGCGGATCAAGCATCGCTGTCAGGACATTCAATCCTGTAACTGGAGTCACATGCGATCATCTCGGACCTCAAATAGCAATAAACACTGCATATCATACAACATCATCAAAGAACTTTGCAATCGCAAACCTAACATGCAATGATCAAGCCTCAAGCGGATCTAGTGTATCGAGCGGATGCTCACAATTCTTCAAGTATAGTTTCGTTCCTGCAACAGGATCAGGCACATATGAATATACATTCAATTTGAATAACGGCGTTGATGAAACTTATTCAGGAACTGTTGAAGCTGACAACGGAAACGAATATGATTACACAACAGATATAAGATCTCTGACAAATTCAGCAGGAAGAATAATAGGATATAGAGCAACCATAGATTTCTCTGACACATGGAACGCAGAGGATTTCCTAGATTCAGAAACTATTGAATTATTCGGTAAGAGTTATATATTCGACCCAAGTAATGAAAATGATGAAGAAGTATTGACGTTGTTCAGTTCGGAACACACAATTATTGTTGGAAAAGACTCGACTGAGACAGTAACTTATATGGGTGAAGAATACACTCTAGAAGTTCTAGGCGGAAACTCCGACGATTCAACTGCAATCTTGAGAGTAAACGGCGACACTACAACTGTTGAAGAAGGAGACTCAAAGACAGTAGGTGGTTTACCAATATATATAAAGAATATATTCATAACTAACATTGGAGATGATATATCAGTTCAATTATTCTTCGGTTCTGACAAACTAGAATTTGATACTGACGGAACAGTCACCAAGAATCACGTTGATATTGATGATGTCACGGCAGATTACGTTAAAGGAACGTTTACAGGCTGGACAGAGATAAGCAGTATTATCCTGACAGGAACTATTCTGCTATCAGGAGACTATGAAGAACCAGTATTTGATGCATTTACAATATCTTCAGAAATCAGCTCTGAGCCAAGCTGCAGTGGAGCAACATACGAAGATGAAGCTTCATACTCTGACAGCTTGATTTTCTTTGAAGATAAAGGAACATTATGCATCCAAGCAAAAGATCTATCAGGAAATCCTACTAATGCAGAGAAGTTCATTGACATCAATCCAATAACTTGCGGCAATGGAGTCATAGAAAAGAGATTGCAGCCAGGCTACTTTGGCTTGAACACAAGGTTTGACAATTGGAACTGGGACAGCTATGCAAGCTTGCCTGATGAACAATGCGATGGAAGCAATCTTGCTGGAGAGACTTGTATATCTCTAGGACTAGGATTTGTTGGCGGAACATTATCATGTAGTCCAACTACTTGCGGATTCGATACATCGCAATGTACTGAAGGAATGGGAGTAAGCTTAGTCAGCCCTCAGCCATTTGGAATCGGATCAACTTCAAGCTACAAGACAACTGTAAATTCTGAATATGATTCGCAATGCAGATATGGCCTACTAGATGATGGAGATAATAACAATATAGTTAATGCATACAATGGCGCATTGATGAATGACATGACAAGAATAACTGATGGAAGCCGAAACCATGAAAGAAATATCGGGCCACTAAGCATCCAGGAAAATTATGTAGTAAGATATGCTGTGTGCAGAATGACTGATACATCAATTGCTCCAAGCGAAGTCCAGCAATATGGAATCTTGAAATTATACGAGGGCTTTGATACATCAGCTCCACAGATAACAAGCATCACAACAGACAAGGCAAACGATAAGATAAATGATTTCAATAATAGAGAGATTGCAATCCTTGTAACAACTAATGAAGACACAATATGTAAAATATCAGACAGCCTAAACACGGTAACAGATTATACTATGTACGGAAGTACAACTCAATACTATTCATATTCAAGATCCCATACTGCAACTTTAGACTACTCAGATCTTTCAAGCCAGCCAGCAGGCGGCTTGATAACATTAAGTATAGAGTGCTTCAACAAAGCAGGCTTGAACGTTGAGAATACAAAGAACATCTATTATGATATTGCAACAACAATCACAATCGAAAAAGTCTCTCCACATAATGAATACATTACTGGATATCTTGGAACATTTGCTGTAAAAACTAACATCTTAAGCGAATGTTATGTCAGCAATGGAACTGTAAACAGATTGATGGAAGGAACTGGATTATACCATGAGAAAGCATTAGGAATAATAAAAGGATGGAACAGCATAACAGTAACTTGCTCTGATCCAAGCCCGACTAAATTTGCATATCCTGCAGTTGCAACATACAGGGTCTACGGAGGGGCAAATATGCCTATCGGCATGAACATTGATTCTAATCAATACACTTGCAGCCTATCAGGAATAAATGCAAAGCTATCTGCAACAAAGACAACTCTTGATATAGCGCATTATTCATATACTGTAACAGATCTTGCAACAAGTGCAATCGTATGCGCTGGAAATAGCCAGGATGGAAACATGGCATGCAGCGCAAGCATCACTGATGGAAGAAATTACATTATTGAAGCATTCGCCGTTGACACTAATAATCAGGCATCAGAACATGCATTTGCAGTTGTCATGGGTTCAGATGCATCAAGCAATGCATGCGACTTGACTGCTCCAGTAGTCTCAATTACAAAAATAGCAACAGGATACAATGACTTTGCAAGGCTAGACATACAATGCACTGATTCAGGAACTCCTTCAAGCGGATGCAAGCCTTACTATTATTATGATATAGTCAATTTAGGCCAAAGCTGCGCTAACGCTCAGTACACTGAAAGCCAGACAAGAGCTTATGGAATATTTGACATATTCGATTACAATAATGGGCTACTCGAAGGAACGTTATGCATAAGAGGTTCAGATAACAATGATAACTTCGGCTATAATCATTATAACTTATCAATCGGATCAACTAATTATATCAACATTGTTCCAATGAGCGCGGCAGTAAGTCCTAAGTATGTGCCTCTGAAAGTAATTGCTACATTAAACAGCGTTACTGATTTAGATTTCAGAACTGACGTTGGAGCAGTATGCAAATACAGCACAGCCGTCCCGAGCGCAACAGATAGCTCAGTATTATATAATTCATATACTGCATTTACTTCATCAACTGGAGTGACTCACAAGATAGAAGATTTCAACACACAGTCAATTGAAGAACAATTCATTGATGTAATATGCTTTGCAGCAACTCAGCCAGCAGCAAACCAATATTCAAGAGCATCATTCATCGTTGCATTTGTAAATGAAACTCCAAATGTGACTGGAGCATTAAATCCAAACAACATTACAGACTGGTTTGACAGAAGCACAGAGATTAGTTCATCAACTAATACTAAGACAATATGCACTGTCACAACTAATGACGGCCAGCATGATAACTTAAAGCTTGGAAATGAAGCAGCAGGATCAGCCGCATATGCAAGAAGCCAATTTGCCAAAATGTATTATGATGTAAATACATACACTCCGTCAACTTATTATTACATAATTGAATGTAAAGACTATCTTGGAAGAGTTGACCAGGCAACAATCACGCTTGAATACAACTTGCCTACAACATTAGATATAGAAATACTCTCTCCATTGACTTACGCATCTCATGACATCAATATAATTGCAGCAACTGATATCATAAGCAATTGCACTTTGACATTCAACGGTTCATCTAAAGGATTAATGTATACAGATTTAAGCGGAAAAAATCACATCTCAAGATTGACTAACATCCCTGATGGAAAGTATGCGGCATCAGTAACTTGCATTGCCCCTATTAGAAATATGCAGGGAACAAAATCATATAATATAACAATCAATACAACAGTTCCTCCAGCAGTTTGCGGCGACGGAATAGCGCAGAAGCCAAACAGCCTTGGAAGAGTTGAAGACTGTGATGGTCTAGATTTAGGCGGAAAGACATGCACAAGCGGATTTGTGTCTTCAAGCTGGATTGGCGGACAATTAAAGTGCAGAAACGACTGTACATTTGATTTCACTAGCTGTGACAATGGAAAAGGATGGTGCGGAAACGGAGAAGTTGACGGACCAAACAGCCAGAATGTATTCGAACAATGCGATGGATCAGTCCCGAGCGGACTTGATTGTTCGGACTTTGGATTCAAAGGCGGAGGCAGACTTTCATGCAGCAATGGTTGCATGGTAAATACTAGCGCATGCCTTCAGGAAGGACAAATCCTAAGTCCAGGATTCTATCCTACATGTAATAATAATCAGCTAGAATCAGGAGAGCAATGCGAGATAAACGGAAATTACACTAACATATTCTGTAAATCATTCGGATATGATTACGGATCTGTAAGCTGCTCAAGCAATTGCCAGTTCTCAATGAACAATTGCGCAATAAATGATACAAGGCCATCAAGAAATAACAATACTAATAATGGAAATCTTTGCGGAAATGGAAGAAAAGACAACAGTGAAGAGTGCGATAGGAGCGCAACAGGCGATGGCTTGTTCACAACTTCCTGCAGAATAATCAATGCAAGTTATTCTTCCGGAACGCTCGGATGCAACGCAATATGTAAAATAGATTATGGCAATTGTACTCTTGGACCAAGCAGCGGATCAGGATTATGCACTAACGGTGTCAAGGATTCGTCAGAAAGTGATATTGATTGCGGAGGCTCATGCGGAGCATGTGCATTAGATAAGACATGCATCACTAATGGCGATTGTACTTCCGAAAAATGTACGCTCGGAAAATGCGTCGTTAATACTTGCAAGAATACTATATTTGATGCAGGATTCGGAGAAACAGATGTAGATTGCGGCGGAACAGAGTGTGATGGCTGCGCTGTAGGCAAGAAATGTTCAACAGGAACTGATTGCGAGAGCGGATATTGCGTAGATCAATTATGTGCTGAAGATCCTTGCAGCAACGGCTTATTAGATGTTGGCGAAGCAGATGTTGATTGCGGCGGAAGCTGCGTATTATGCAGCGCTGGAAGTTCATGTACATTAGATGAAGATTGCAGCACAGGCCTATGCGAAGAAGGAATTTGCGCAGGACTTGACCAGGAGCCGGAGAAGAATCCAGCTAAGGCTCCATTAATATGGGCTGGTTTGATATCAATGCTTGGAAGCGGCGGGTATATATTATATAGAACGTATTATAGCCACAAGCCTACAAATACATCAAAATCAGGTCCAGGCTTAAGCGGCTTTACTCATGGAACGCAGCCAGCAGCACCTCAAAGGCCGACTATGACTCCAGAACAGCAGCGTGCATTATTAGAAAAACAGCGTGAAGCGTTGCTAAAGAAGAGGCAGCAGAGAAGTGATGAAAGAAAGAGCTTCATGGAAAAACTTGGAGATACACTGGCAGGAAAAACTGAGGCAAAATCAGAAACTCCTGCTCCTGCAGAAACAAAGCAAGCAAAAGGAGAGGATGAGTTCGTAGAATTAAAAGATATCAAGGCAACAAAAGACAAAGAAAAAGCAGATACATTCAGCAGATTGAAGGAAATCGGAAAGGGCCATGACGAATTATTTAAGAAGACAGAGAAATCTCCAGCAGAAGGAATAGATCATTCTGATGCACTCAAGATGTTCGGAAAAGTAGATAGAGACATAGTAATGTCCAGGGCATTCAAGGAAGTATTATCAAAATTATTATCGCAGGGAAGAATATCCAAGGAGAATGTTTCTAAGATACTATTCGAATACATGGATAAAGGAATGATCACGAAGGCAGAAGTTGCAAAGATCAGCGCAGAGCTTAAGATCATCTAAATATGATGCATCGAAAAGCAAAGATTTTCAAGGAATTTAACATGAAAAAAATAAAAAAAGGACAGATTGCCGGCCAGATATTCATCTACATGATGGCAGTCATTGTAATAGGAGCTATTGCAATAATCGGCTACGGCGCAATTTCAAAAGTCTTGACTAAAAGCTGCGACGCTGAAAAGGCAAGCTTCAAGACCAATATTGAAGAAATGATTGAAAAATATACTTCTTATGGATCAGTCAATAAAAAAACAATGAAGGCTCCTTGCGAGTATGATACAATAATATTTGTAGATACGACAAGCGTTTCAACACCTAGCGGAAGAAATGCATTTTCATGTGCCAGTAATAGGATTATCCAAGATTCTGTAAAGAGCGGGGCAGACATCAATATATTCGTAATGTCAAGCGATAGGACAATTCCTATTGGACATAGCGACTTGATAAGCCTTGCCGAAGGCAGCACAACAAAGTGCCTGGTCATTGATTCAAAGAATGGCAATTTTTATATGACTCTTACCGGACTTGGGTCTAGCACGCAGATAAGCGTTGAATAAAAAAATTGTAAAATTACTATTAATATCATATACAATTGATTAATAATTTTTGGGATACATGAAAAATGCAAAGCGTTCAAAAAAAGGAGTTGTTGATGTACAATTCAACTGGATATTCATTCTTATAGCTGGCTTTGTAATATTTGCATTCATAATAAGTGTCGTCTATAAGCAAAAGGACAAGTCTGATGAACGTGCCGGGATAAATTCCGTAAATCAGATAACTACGCTTCTGAAAGGAAAGCAGCAGACCGCAAATGTATATTCTGAACTTAGCATTCCTAATTCTGATATAGAATTTCGCTGTGAGGGAGAGATAAAATATTTTACATATCGCATAGGAAATTACAATCGTGAGGAACTTCCGACATATTTGATATTTAGCCGCGGAGAAATAAATACAAACAAGATGATAATTTGGACCCAGGAATTTAATCTTGGTTTTCCTGCAGGCATCTTTAGTTACGTGACAACTCCTGATTCTCTTATCATAATATATGCAGACCCTGATGACTCTGATGCTGCAGCATTGTTCAATGCAATTCCTTCAAATATCACGCGAGTAATAAGCAAAAATATAGCTGATTACGATTATTATAACCATAAGACAGTTGTATGCTTCGATGGAGATTGCCCTGCAGCAACACAGGATTATATAAAAATAAAACAGACAGCTGGAGGAGTTTACGGCTATGGAGATATAATTTTCCATTCTAGAGGAAGAGATACAATCAAGCCCTACGTTACTAATGCTGCAATATACGGAGCAATATTTAGCAACGATCCCAAGTATTATGAATGCCAAATGAACAGGGCCTTCGACCAGTATAACGTCAAAAGATCACTCCTTGAGAAACGCATGACATACATATATGATCAGATGAAATTAACAGAATGCGGAATAAAGATGGACGTGATATTGAAAAACGATCTAAGCAAGATAGATAATCTAGCACTCACAACAGATAATGCCGCAATACTTAGCAACAAGGCAAAATCACTTGAGCTTAGAAATACTGATCTGGGATTTAGCAGCTGTCCGAGGATATATTAATGAAAAAAGCGCAAATACAGCTTGGAGAAAGTGTAGCAGTTATCGTCATAGTAATAATAATGCTCGTCATAGGTATAACTTTCTGGAGCAAAGTAAGCAATTCTGATATTGAAGAAGTTAACACGCAGGCAAATGAATTATCAGTAATAGAGATAGCAAACAGCGTCTCAGAAATGTCTGAGTTCAAATGCTATGACTCAAATGTAAATAAAGTAAAATGCGTGGATTATTATAAAGTAAAGTCCATGGGAGATCTTACGCAGCAGCGAGGAGATGTATATCAATACTACAGTAATTATTTCCAGAATTCAAAGATAACAATCCAGATTCTTTATCCTCATGCTGAAAATATAACTCTATACGATGCAAATCTTTCAAATAGTACAAAGAGCCTTTTGATTCCTGTTCCGGTGAATGTCAAAAATTACATCAGCCGCCAGACATATTACGGCCTGATAGTCGTCGAGGGATATTACAGATGATTGCAAGTAATGCTGAAAGCGAGCAAATAAAAAATAGAAGAAGAGGGCAGATAGAGATATTCGGCCTTGCAATAATTGTGATACTTGTAAGCATAGGTTTTTTTATATTCATCTCCATCAAATCCCAGCAGCCTCCATCAAATCCTCAGAAAGATTTTACTAATGATAAGATTGCAAATGATTTTGTTCTCTCGATAATTGATACTAATGTATATCCTTGCACTGAATATACTGTGAAAGATTTAATTGTTGATTGCAGCAGGGACAGAAGAATAAGATGCGGCAGCTTGGGAGAAGATTCCTGCGCTGCATTAAACAGAAGCGTGACTTTGATGATAAATGAAACATTCAAAGAACGAAACTATAAATTCAGGTTTTATTCCGAAGGACTTTTGTATTCTCCTCCTGGATGCACTGGCACTTCAAGCCAATGCACAAAAGAATTATTCAATATAACTCATCTTGGATGCACATCATCAAGCGTCCAGGGCCAGCGCGGAGTATCAATAATTTCAAAATATCCCGCGCCAGGAAATGTCTATCTGAATCTTAATATTTGCAGATGATAGCTTGCTCCGCGCAGTGCCAGGCTCACACTCGTATGTTTAATCGTTTGCCGCCTACGAGTCGAGACGCAATACACTATTTAATCGAGGGTTCGCTAGCAGGCACTGCTTGTTGGTAAAGTAATAATGTTGGCTGAGAGAGTAAAGTTTATAATCATTTATATTCATAAAATCAAAATGAACGACGACGCAGATATAAGCTGGAATAGAACAGTCACATTGATCTTTGTAGTCAGTGCTATAATAGTTCTGACTCTCTTGGTATTTTTCATATTTTTGCTTCCGATATTGCAGCAGTAAAAAATATAATATTAGTTCAAATGATTTCAAAAACAAGAAACAGAAAAGGACAGCTCGGCAGGATAGTCAGCATGACGCTGATAATAGTCGGAGCAATCGTATTGTATTTGTTCATAGCAAAGGTTTCCCAAAAGGCGACATTTGATGAGGCAATAAATGCCTGCAGATTAAGTGTTATTGCGCAATCATCAACAGAGCTTGCTCCTACATTAAGCGGGTTAAAAAGTCCTTTCAGCATAAATTGTGAAAAAAGATATGTTGATATATATAATACTCGAGTCGAACTTGGCCTGAGCCCTGAAAACATGCGTCCACTTGCTGTGACTTACGGCGGTAAAAAGACCACGCAATTTAAGACACTTACAGAATCGGTTGTAAATCAAGTGATAGCTGAAGAGATGAGAATATGCAAGTATCAATTCGGCGATGGTAAGATAAATATATTCAGAAACAACCAGGAAATTGTCAATGGCGGAGTATGTTTTGTCTGCTCTGAAATAAATTTCAAATCAGTAAATCTTAAAGAAGTAACATCGCTTTTGGAATACACCCAAAAGACAAGCTATGGGGAACATACTTATTACGATTATTTGACTGAGAAAACAATATCTGGCGATAGCATGTGGATCCAGCCAGTATTTTTGCTTGAAGTTGATAAATATAAAGAAGAAGCTCAAATAAGCGAATCGGATCTAGATGAAATTATAACTTCATATGTGAATCTTAACATTGATACAAATAAAAAATACGTCATCTTCGTCAAGAAAGATTCTTTATTATGGGATAATGGTATTAGTATAAACATACTTCCGCATGAAGAACTAAATAATTTATGCTCCCTTCAGGCAGACTAAAATTGGATGTAAAAATGCGAAAAAAATCAAGATATAGAATATTTTCAAGTCGCAAAGGAATGTTTAGCGATATGCAGATGGCTGTTCTTGCTCTTGTTGCAATTTTAATTCTTGCAGTGATATTAGTGAATGCATATACGGGCCTAAAAAACAGGATGTTGACTCAAAGCTGCAAAGATTCTATAGAGGCGCATAGAATAGTGGCCGGGGCGACAGGCAGGGATATTTTTACAGACATAAAATGCCCGACAAATGAAATAACGATAAAAAGCCTTAAAGGGGCAAATAAACTCATAGCAGAAGATATGCACAGATGCTGGTATATCTGGGGAAAAGGAAAGGGAGAATATTTCGAAGATGAAGGCACATTCTGCCATATATGTTCTATCTATCAGTTTGCAGACAAAGGAAAGGAAGTTGACGGGCTCTTTAGATATTTAGCAAGAACTCCCATACAAGTAAAATATCCGGGAGATAGCGCTGGAATTACATATGCAGATTATCTTTCTGGCACACAGACACCGATGGCAAAAGAAAAAATAGATATGAATATACAAGAAGTAACAAAAGTAGACAAGCTTGATACATCGCAAAAATATGCAACTATCTTCATATATACTTCAGAGAAAAGCTTTATGCAAGATCTTATGGAAGGTGGCGGCAGATCAACTGTCGGCGCAAGCGGGTTCTTTGGTGTTGTCGGAGGAGTCGGAGCAGCATTATTAATAGGAACTCCTGTCGGATGGGTTGCCGGAGGAACAGTTGCAATACTTGGAGCTGCAGGAGTAATAGAAGCGTTCAACGTAGAAGATGCAGAAACAATACAATTCATTGCGTTCAGGCCTTACAATTCAGATGAACTAAATTCACTCGGATGCCAATATGTTGAAGTCGGACAAAGATCAAATTCAATAAGGTAATACTGCGAATCTAATTGTATAATAGCAATATTTATATTAATCAAATAACGGGTAATATAAAATGAAATTATTAAATTCAAAGAAAGGTCAGGGAGATATACCTTGGTGGCTTATTGCAATGATAATTGCAACCGTAGTCATACTTTTAGGGATTGTATTTAGTTCAAGTATTAATTTCTGCGACCTATCTGGCGGATTTTTATGCTAAAAAATAAAAAAATAAAAAATACTGGCAAGAGGGGAATAAGTATCGTTTCACTTCTGCTCGCGATAGTGCTTGTTGGGATAATGATATATCTTTTATCTAATAGCCAAAATATGTTTAATGCATTCAAGGCAGAATTTGCAAAGCCCCAAGTAAACTACGCAAGTACGTTCCTATTTGATGCTCCGTCATTAACCACTTCTGATGAATCTTGCGAGAAAATCAGTGATGAAGAATTCAAATGCAAGCAAGAATATGTTGATTTCAAGATTACGATAAATAACCAGGATTCTTCCAAAAGCATGAGACAATTCTATGGGGGAATAGCTGTTTGTAAAGCACGATGCAATAAAGATGGAGAAAATTGCAAGGTTGATTCTGATGATAGCTGCCTTGATATTAAAAATATTGTAAAGGCTCCTCAAAGCTGCGCTGTAGCTCAGGGAGAATCTCTTGTATGCGATGGACCATCTTATTCTTTCGATCCTGGGATCTATTATGTGTATCCTGCGGCCATATGCAGCCTGAATAAAGATACTGGATGCGATGGTGTTGGGGTTTCAGGAAGCGAAGAACCAAAATACGTTAATAATAAGCAATTCATCAAAATAACAGTAGAATAAATTCTGAATTTATTTTAGCATTATTTCTCTCGTATTTTATTCTCAAATCATCAAAAAATTTATAAATATACTTATCAAGGAGTGAATATAAACAATATTTTGCTATATTGTAGTTTTTGATAATAAATGAGAGTGTAACGAGGTGCGTTAGCATGAAGAAACAAGGTGTTGAGTTATCTATGAATGTAATTATAATTGCAGCTATTGGACTATTAGTTCTTGTAATACTTGCAGTATTAGTAATAAATGCAAGTGGAAGAACTCAAGGATCACTCCAAGCATGTAATGTAAAGGGCGGCGTATGCGGCCAGACATGTGGCAGTAATGGTGTAATATCAGATGCAAAGTGTGATGCAGGACTGCAATGCTGCAGAGTATTTGTAGCTGATGGCGGACAATAAATCTCCGCATTT
>DASPMU010000048.1:0-22132 GCA_035626895.1 Alphaproteobacteria bacterium | reverse complement strand
CAACGCAACACTATCAAACAACAGCTGGGTAAACGCAACATCAGGAGGAGCAATGACAATATGCAACGGCCTATCATGGACAAACAGCAACGACACAATAGGAATAGGAATATACCTATCAATACCAGTAGACGCATCAGGATCCAAAGCTGTAAATATCATAGCTCAGGGAACAGGATAAGTGTATCAGCAGCAGGTCAACAAAATGGATGCACCGCAACCAGAAGCAGAACTTTCAAGTAGCAGTAAAGGAGTATCTAATACTACTATTGGAGTTCTTGTCATGCTTGCATTAATATTTACAGTCATAGGAACATGGGCTGTATTAAACAGCATCAACTCCAATAATAATGTAGATTATCCGGAGCCTGGAACAAACGTCGGGCAAGTATCTTTTACAGTCGTGCCTGCAAGCGGCAATTATAATTCCAAAGTAGTCGGATTAGTGTCTTTAAATATTGAATAAGAGGGGTTTGAGAGTTTATGTCATCAAAAGTCTTTTTTTTATTAGTTTTATTTCTCATTCTAATTACCCCTTCATCAGTACTTGCTGTAGGGATAGGAAAGTACAGCTCCAACACTCAAATGGTTTTTAGCCCTGGCCTTGAAGCATCTTATGAATATTCTTTGTTTGATAGTCCAAGAATTAGGGCAAGCGTCGAAGGAGATCTTGGACAATACGCAGTATTAAAAGATCCTGATCCTAATGGCGGTCCAAGAAATGTCATAGTCAGCATTACTCTTCCTGAATATATCGAGCCAGGAGTTCATCATCTTTATCTGGTTGCGACCCAGTCAAGCGAGAATGGAGGAACGATAGGAGGCATAGCATCAGTTCGAACTCCAATAACAGTTTTCGCCCTCTATCCTGGAAAGAGGCCGGAATTCTCAAGTTTTTCAGTTGATGATTTAAATATTAACGAAAAAACAGATCTAAGGTTCAATGTAATAAATTACGGCGAGGAATTGATAGACAGCGCAAGCGCTGAAGTTTCCATTTATGATGAAGCAGGAGCTTTAATCACAACTCTTCAGACTTCCTCTTCTCCAGTCGAGCCTTTCCAGACCGTGACTGTTGCAGGAATCTTTGACTCGGCGCAGTTCAATCTCCCTATAGGAAGATACAAAGCTACAGCAAAATATTTCTATGATGGAAAAGAATTCAACCAGACTGGCGAGACTGAATTCATCATTGGAAGCTTGAATGTTGATATTGTAGATACTACAAGAGAAGTAATTGTCAATGCAACAAACAAATATTACATTACAGTTGAAAGCGATTGGTCAGGAGATATAACTAATGTATATGCTAGAGTAACTTTGCCTAGTGGAAAGATAATAAAATCCCCAAATATTGATTTAGTAAAATCAAGCAATGGCATTAAGGCAAATGGAATAATAGAATTATACATGGAAACAAATGATATGCCTCTTGGAGAGAATAATCTTCAGGTTGCAATATACTATAATAAGCTGACAACAGAAAAGACAATTCCTGTAACAGTAATCAACGGCATTGCGCCTGAGATAGAAAAGCCTGGCTTGCCTATCCAGACTCTTGCCATCATTGGAGGAGGAATATTACTTCTTGGATTGATTATATATTTCATATTTTTCAAATCAGGCGGAGGATCCTCCAGGGTTTCGGGCAGTCCTGCATCAAATACATCCTCCAGTTCAGATATAAGGCCTCCGACATTATAGAACTATAAAGGTAGAAAATAAATTACAATCAATCTGGGTGAAACAAATGAATAAGAAAAAAACTAAAATATCAAGGACAGAAAATCCTGAAAAGTTTAATTTTTCTAATGACAAAACAGTAAGAGTAATTCTTATAATTATCATGATCATTGCCCTGGGAATATTATTAAGCACTATTGCGTACACTATATATAAGACTCAAGCCAATAAAGACATAATAAAATATACAGAAGTATACACTTCAGCAGAAGTTGCAGGAAACCCCGGCCTTAATGCCGATCCTGATGGATTGAAGTTCGGCAAAGTCCCTCCTGGCGCTTCAGGAATAAGATACCTTGACATAAACACAAGTGAAAATGCAATAGTTGAATTATATATATCAGGAGAACTTGCAAAATACATGACTGTTGATGAAAGCATGTTTGAAATTAATGCTGGAGAATCAAAAAGAATTCCATTCTATCTTCATATTCCTGATACTGTTCCTTTAGGATTAATTGAAGGAAAAGTTGTTGTGATCATTAGAAGAGCTGAAGAATAATTCTATGATTGTATCTTTGAGATCATCTTCTAGACCTGGAAGATTTCAAATGTCTATTTATTATATTTTGAGGCTTTTCAGCATCTTCTATTCCTATGAAAGAAGCTTCCGCAATATGAGAGCCTGTGCCTGCTGTGAAGATTTCCAGGCTGGAAATGCCTAAAAATTTTTCAACAATATTTTGATTGGCGGAAGTGTCAGTAATTTTATCAAAAGAAATATTTTTCTTTTTTCTTACAATTATTCCGCCTTCAAAAATAATCCTATGATTAGTGATATAATAATTATAGGTTTTAATTAAGAATAAATTGTAAACTGATGCGAGTATTGCAAAAATTGGTAAAAGTATCTTAAATAAAGGAGCTACTGATGCAAATGGGTTGCTGTCATTATCATGATCAGAAGCAGCCATGTAGATTCCTCCAAAAAAGCCTGCACCCCAGAATAATAAAAATGCAAAGAGAAATGTAGACCATAATATTTTGGTGAAAAACCAAATTACCAGCACAGAATTCTTTGGCTTATTTTGATATAATATTTTCTCTTTCTTTTCAAGCTGCATATAGTAAGTTCTCGCAAATTAATATTAAAAGCTATCGAAAATTAGAAGCTTTGAGTTTTTTCTTATTTTCCGTAATATTTATAAATAGCATTTGCTATCATACAATACTATTAGTTAAGATTTGATATATTTTATATTTATTTGATATCAAATGCTATACATTTAAGCACGCGCGCAATTTAAAGAAAAACATTGAAAATAAAATTTAGTCGACTAAGAAATGGCAAAAGATAAATCTACAGAGCAGTTGAATCTGAGAATCCCGAAGGAATTAATAGAGGATTTAGATAAGATTGCAAGCATTCTAAAAGTCAATAAGTCCGAATGGATCAAAATCAAATTAGGAGAATTAGTATACGAAGAAAAATCCAGATTAATGCAAAAATATGCAGAGCTCCGTGAGAAAAAACTCATAACAGACCAGGAATATAGGGAGCTGATAAAATAATTCATCAGGTATCAGAATAAATTATAAAAAAAAAAATCAACAAATGACAACGCCACACAACATGAGGAGAAAGAAAGTGATGATCGCAGTAGTTCTACTGCTCTTGCCTCTAGTAATATTGCAGTCAATAAATAATATCTCGAAAGTAATGGAACATAATGAAAACAAAATAATAAAAGATACTGACAGCGTGATAACTCTTTCCAAGCCTAAAGGAATAGGCGCAGTTGTAAATTCGGATATAGGCCTGACAGTTGTGTGCATCAACTCTCCACCAGTCATTGCAAATGATTGTAATTTCAGCTCGGGCACTATCAAGGCAAATAATAGCTTTAACTGCACGTTCTATGCAACTGATCCGAATAATAATGCAGTGACATATATTACAGTATGGAATTCAACGCCGCCGTTCTTCAACATGTCAAGTAACGGCAGCATGGTATTTAATTTCACATCAGAGCATGCATTGCAGACAAATGCGTTCTCTGTATACGCATATGATAATAGTACTTGCGCAAACAATTACACAGTAAGGCAATATTACGTCAATGTCTCTGCAAATAATTCAGCCCCATACCTTGCGCAGGAAATACCTGATCAGGAAGTAACCAAGACTTATTACATTGTATTAAATCTTGATGACTACTTTGATGATCCTGACGGAGATGAACTTTCATACTTCCCTATAACGACTTCCGGAAATGCTGTTGCAATAACATTTACAGACTCGACTGCATATATCAGAGGAGCAAATTGCGGCAACAGCACAGTATACTTTGTTGCAACTGATCCTTTCGGATTGACAAATGTCAGCAATACTGTGACATTCAATGTAGATTGCTCGGCATCGGATGCAAACATACAGGGAAGCAACGAAGGCGATGATGAAGGCACAAGCAGCGGAAGAAGCCAGACGACAAGAATATGCGATCCTGATTGGAGATGCACTCAATGGTCGCCATGCAGGCCTGAAAACCTAACTTACAGGGCATGCGTAGATTATAATGGATGCGATCCTAATAATTTCAGGGTGTTCTTCCAGGAGAATTGCACGTATACTCCTAATGTATTCTGCACGGAGACATGGCAGTGCAGTGATTGGGGAACATGCCAGAACGGAACTCACACCAGAACTTGCCTTGACCAGAAGATGTGCGGAACTTTCAGCGCCAAGCCATTTGAGTCAGAAAGCTGCAGCGTCATACCAGAGTGCTTCAATGGAGTCCTTGATCCTGGAGAGACAGGAATTGACTGCGGAGGACAATGCGGCATATGCCGAAATGTTGAAACGCCTGGACAAATTGACAAATTCAACACGAGAACATTAATTATTGCACTACTTGCGCTTGCAACTGTTTCAAGTCTTGGAATATATTATAGAAGGAAAATTGCCGCCATGTATGCAAAGTTATTCGGACAGAAGCAGAAGCCTAAACGAAAAATATTCATCAGCAATGCGCAAAAAGACAAGCTTGTGCAATTATTGAACATAATACAGGCAAGGCTTGATGAAGACAGGATAAGCCATGCAATAACTGAATTGTCAGTATTCATCAAAGAATATTTCAAGCAGCTTCTTGCAATAGAGCAGCTTACAAAGCAGGAACTAGTATCAAATATAATCAAATTGAAAGACAAGGAACTTGAGAAGCTTCTTGTACTGTTCTATGCAAAGACAATCAACGTCATACATTCACATAACAAGGGAGTTGAAATAACAAAAGAAGAGCTCCAGCAGCTAATAGATGAAATTTCCCATAACATATATGTGATTGGCGAATTCACAGACACAGAAGCAGAATCGGCAGTAAAAGACAGGCCGCTGCCTCCAAAATCAAAGTCCGACCCTACATATGCTGCAACGCACAGGCTTGCAATAATTTACAATGAATTATCGAACCTGTATATTGCGCTGAAATTCGGTGAAATCCTTGTTGCAAAAGAATATTACAAGGATCTAATGAACAAATACAACGAACTCACAACTAAAGAAAAATACATTGCTTACGCTGATATCATCAGGTCATTCCACGCCATAGAGTACCTTGAGATACTGTACAAAAGATGATTTAGAAATCTAAATCATCAAAAGAGAAAAAGAAGATCACAGTACTCAGTAGAGCTTGGAATATGCTTATGATATATTAGAAGCAATAGTCAATAAGTCAAAATAACATAAATCCAATAAAATAATTCAAAATCAAATGAACAAAACAAAAACAACTAAAACCAGGAGGGAATTTATCGTAATGTCGATGCTAGTTCTTACTTTCCTGTTAGTTGTAACTATGTCAATTAGCGTGATTTCTAATATGCGCATAAATAACGGTGACTTGAGGTCTGATAAAGACTTGATCTGTTATTTCACTCTCGATCAGACAACTAATGCTAACATTACTTGGCATAAAAATGGTGTCCAGAACCTAACTGCAAGTTTGAGCTGTACCAATGGCGTGGAATGCTTTACTTCTCTAGGTTCTGGAACTGTGCCTAGTAGCTATACAATTAAAGGAGACGTATGGAACTGCACTGTCGCGTACTACAACGGCAGCGCTGTTGAGACATCGATGGTTAGCGCAACAATTGAAGACACTGCGCCAAGCCAGCCGAGAATATTCTATTCAAACGGAAGCGAGATAATCAATATAACAATAAACGTCTCAGAAGACATAGGTGTTACTTTGACAGTGAACGCAACTGATGAAGATGGCGACAGCATAACATATTCAATAAATGACACAACATTCTGCAGCATTGGAGGAGTTTCAGGAATATTGACATGCAGCCCGACTGATGAGACTCATCTTGGAATCCGAAATATTAGAATCAGCGCTCAGGCAGACCTTTCATCAACTGGAAAGATACTTACGATGAATATAACTCCGACAAACGATGCGCCTTCATTTAGCCCATCTTTATCTGCAACTAATCTGACAGAAAACCAGGTCTTCAATTATTATGTGAACGGCCTTGATGCAGAAAATAATATCCCGCTAAATTTAGTCATAAGAAACGTAACTCCATACTTGAATCTTTCAATAACAAGAATAAACGATACTGCATTCGTAATAATGATGGATGGAAACAGGACAGTAACATTCCAGGAAGCATCAACTAATTACAACATAACTTTAGTATTGAATGATACTGATAATATCACATCAAACACCAGAAACGTCACAAGTTCATTTATTGCAACAGGAATAACATTCAATCACTTGCCTAATATATCTTATGCATTCTTTAATGTCTCGACAATGACTCAGGGAGGAAGCTTCAGCCTATACATCAACGCCTCAGATATTGACAATGATACTATAACGTTTTCAACAAACAGCCCGCTTTATCCTATAAGCTCAAGCAGCTCGACGCAATACGGAGTAGTTCCTAACGCATCATTTGCATATGCATGGATAAATATCACGACATTAAACAACACGCATGTTGCAAACACCAATTTCACGTTGTATGTGTTTGATACTAATGAGAATAATACACAGGCAATATCATTTTTCATAACAAATGTTAATGATGTTCCATTGATTTATCAGCAGAGCAATTACAGTTCTAATTCATACAACATGACTAATCTGTCAGAGCTTGTTGCCTATACTGGAGTATTGTTCAATTTCAGGATTAACGCAACAGATATTGATGATCTAACTTATGACGCAGCATCAACAGGCCTTGGAACATATTCGACCAATAGTTCAGTCTTTGCCATAAACTCAACAAGCGGAATATTAAGATTTACGCCTAACGCAACAGGAGAGCATCTATTCATTGTGACTGTGACAGATGATGGCGGCCTCACTTACAATTATACCGCAAACATAACAATACTTGCAAACACCAATCCTGCATTTACAGTCGATCCTATAACAATATATTGCTTTGAATTTGATTCAGTAAATTATAACAACAGATGCTACTATAACATAAGCAATAATGTTTCAGAATCAGACATCGGGGATTATGTTGCATCATTTTATACTAATTCGACATTCTTCAATATAACAACAACTGGAGGAATCATAAATTTCAGCGCGAACCAGTCTGATGTAGGAAATAATTCCATACTCTTTAATGTTACAGATACAAGAGGAGGAATGAATTCAACAATAATATATGTAATAATAAATAATACAAACAATCCTCCAAACATGTCAACCCCTAATGTTCCTTCAGGAAACATGATAGTAGGAATACCTTATCAGATAGTCTACACCGCATCAGACCGCGACTTGTCATTAAGCAATACATACGAGAATCTCACATTCTCAAGCGTGATAAACGGCCCTAATACTACTATTTTCAATCTTTCAAAAATCTCAGCAACGCAGGCAACGCTTGCAATAACTCCTATAGGCGAGCCTTATGAAGGAAACTACAGCATCAATGTTACTGTCACTGATTATCATGGAAACACCAGCTCATATTATTTGAGCATCTATATCTACAATGCGACAGCTCCTCCAAGCATCAACACTATAAAGCCTTTCGGAACGCCGCTAAACAACACTGTAAATGATTCATTTGTCAGCACTACAAATTTCCCGACGATGAATACCACTATAAGAATATATGAGAATACTACTTACGTATTCAACCAGACTTCGCTTGCTGATAATTCAAGCTACAGCAATTCATTGACATACGCCTGGTATTATGACGGAACAAATGTTGCATCAACAATTGGCTACAACAAGACATTCAATTTCTTCAGCAACGGCACTCACAATCTGACATTTGCAGCAAGCGACCAGTATGGAAGCAATGCTACATTCACATGGATAATTGAAGTCGCTAATGTAAACAGGCCTCCGACATACAATACTGACAGCCTTGAGAATCTGACTATCGGCGGATCAGGATTCATCCCTAATTATTTGACATACAGCAGCTCGACTGTGAGATTCTACGATCCTGATGATGATCCTTCAAATTTAGGATACAGCTCTGATAATACAACTACATTAGACTTTTCATCAACTACTTGCGCATTTGCAACATTTTCATTCGAGCAGAACAGGCTCAATGTTGTCGCGTCAGCTCCTGGAGAGTGCTACGTTATATTCTCTGCTGCAGATGCCCTTAATAGTTCAATGAATGTATCTTCAGAGATCGTTTTGATAAACATCACCAACGTATCTGAATCAGGAACTACTGTTGTCACAGTCACAAGAAACAGCGGCGGAAGTTCAAGCACTCCAATATCGATACCGTTGCCTCAGGAAGTTGAAAAGCCAAGGCCTCTTCAATTAGTTACTCCAAAATTAGTCACGACATACAGGAACTCAACAATAGAGATTCCTGTAATTTTGAACAATACTTGGAATGATACTCTTCTTGGAATAACTCTTGAAGCAGAAGTCAATTCGACAAATGTCAGCATCTACATGGACGACATCTACATACCAAAGCTTGAGAAGGGAGAAGTCTTTGAGACATCATTATATGTCAGAAACTACAAGAGCGAAGGACATTATGAAATACATGTTGCAGCAAATGTAAGCATCCCGGCATACAGGGATGTAGCTACAATCTACATAAATTCAGCCGAGAGAAATTCCGAAGGGGAAGAGCTCGAGAACAAGATATCCTTTGCTCAAGACTTACTAAGCAGCAATCCTGAGTGCCAAGAATTAAATGAACTCCTGCAGCAGGCAAAACTAGAGCTTGCAAGCGAGAATTATGCAGTCACTGCAAAGATAGTTGACAGCGTGCTCAACGGATGCAAGTTCCTTGTCCAGAACGCGCAGCAGAAAGAGACTCCAGAGAGGGAATTCATAAAGACTTTCGAATGGAGAAGATCATACAATGATTACTTAATACTCGGCCTATTTGGAATATTGTTTGCCGTAACACTCTATTATATACTGAAGAAAGATAATAGCGAGCAGAGTTTCTAGGAAGTGAAAATAATTTTAATATTTTTAATTAATTTTTTAGGCATATAATTCAAAGTATTTTTCATGTTTATACTTTAATAGTGGAGTCTTTTTATTTAATGGATTTATTGAAATGAAAATAAATGCAGTCGGTTTTCCATCCGTAATAAAGAAATCAATATAATATAATTTATCAGTAATTCTCCAAGAAGAAAAGGATGTTTCACTCCATTTTAAAATATCCTTAAAATCATAATTAATATTGCGAATGTTTTCTTTTTCCTTAACAAATAATTTTAAAAAATTAATTAAGTATTTACTTTGTCTAACATTATCTATTCTAACAGTTAAATGAAGTCCATTTCTACCGCCATTTTTACCTGTACTTGCATCATATATTAAGAATGGTTTCTTTCGCACAGCAAAAGGTGAATCAATTTTAGAATCATATGTCATAATACATAAAGAGGTATTCAACTTTTTAAATTTATATATTTCAATAGAATATTATCTCCTAGCGCTAGTAGAAATCGTCTTAAATAATTCATACATGTTAGAATATGTCTTTCTCTTGTCTTCAAGGTTTAAGCGCTTGTATAAGTCGAGAGCCTTGAAATATTTCAGCATCGCAAGATCTGTGTTTTTATTTGATAGGTTGAAATATGATTCTTCGATGAGCTCATATACTCGAGTAGTTTCCGGATCGTTGTCCGTCATTATTGGAAGAGTTGTGATCTTGAGAACTTCCAGGGATTCAGGAACGTAATCATCTGATTTTGCTTCCGGCTCTTTTGCTGCTATTTCTCTTGCACTGCTTGGAACTATTGGCGGAGCATCATCCATTATTGCAACATTTTTCTTCGTGATTTTTTCAGGTATCATTAATTTTGCTTCAGCAGAAGCGTCATTTTGCTTTGCAGCTTCTGTTGTCGCAAGGTGCTTGTCTATTATATTATGTAGCGATTCCTTGTGCAATGCTTCGTCAAGTTTTTTGAATGTTGCATAAAAATCTTTGTAGCATGAGGCTTTTTGTACATCTGAAAATGATCTGTATAATAGAAGAGCTTCCTTGTATAATTTTTTTGCATTGCCAAGACGTTCTATATTAACATCGTCGTTGGTTCTTGACAGTAGTTGCTTTAATTTTATTACTTCAGGATCTTGGGCATTGTCTTGAGGCGTTTGCGGAACTGGTGTTTGCTGCATTAAAACCAAGTTGCTTGCTGGAGTTGGAGCCACTTGAGTCTGCACTGCCTGAGGCTCAATATCTGAAGGCGGTTTTGCTTGCGCAAGATTAAGCTGGAGGTTTCCTGGAGGAGAATCATCTGCCACAAGTATTGGCTTTGTGAAATCGCTTCCAGTTTTTTCTATATTTTCGTTGCTTTCCTTATTAATTGTAGTATCGATATTCTTTGAAGTCATCAGGGAATTTATTTGCTTGTTTAAATCATTTGAGAAATTCTCAAGCCTGTTTTCTTCCTCATCAAATATTTTCTTCTCAGGAATTGGAATCTGGTCCATGTCAGGAAGATTTTCAGGGTTTAGAAGCGTAGGATCTTTTGAGGGTTCTATTGCCGGAGGAATTTGCGTGTTTATTGGCTGCTGATTTTGAGGAGATTGTGCTCCAAAAATTACATTTCCTCCAGTTGATATATCTTCGCTCAATGATCCTGTTGCAAGAGGAGCGGCAGGAATAATTTTTTGCTCTGTTTTCTTCGCCTTGTTTTGCGATAAATTCTGAAGGGATTCATACAGCTCTGTGAGTTTTGGCTTGAATCCGACTTTTATGTGAGGCTCGATTGCATCAAATATTTTAAGAGCTTTTGTATAGGATGCTTTTCCAAGATCATAATTTCCCTGCTCGATATATGATTTTGTTTCACTAATAAGCTTGTTTAGCTGCTGGCTTGAATCAGATTTTGTCGAGTACATGCTTTCTGCAGTTGCTCTTGCAGGGCTTTTTGTCAAGCCTTGTATTCTTTCATATACATCATTTATCTTGTCGTGCAATGCTTTCTTGTCGCTCTTGCTTAGGGTATCGTATGATTTCATCGCGTTGGTATACGATGCTTTTGCCGAGTCCAGATTTCCTTTGTTTATGAAGAATACTGCTTCGTCAATTGACGCATTAATGTTTGCGATGACTGCAGCCTTGTCAGGGGAATCTTTTCCGAATACTTTCTTTATTACTGACGTAGGCTCTGCAAGTATTGATCCCTCTTCATAGATTATGTTCTTTATTATTTCATTGAGTTCATTTAGATACGCATTTATTTCTGCAGTTCCAAGGCTTGAATCTTCAAGATATTCGCTCTCAGAAAGCCGGATTAGAAAGCTATCTATCTGCTCTTTTACTTTTGGCTTGATGAACGCCTTGTTTAATTCCTGCGAGAGTTCTTCATATGTAAATTCATAGTCTAATTTGAGGTATTCGCCGAAGAATTTCCTGACCAATTGGTATAGTTCATCCTGGTCAATCGGATCTTTATTCAGATGAAAGTATATTTTATCTAGATAGTTTCTCTTAAGAATTAATTTCCTATCTAGTTCAGACACCTCTCTCTCCATAAGCTTGATTCTCGTGGTGGAGATATATAAATCTTTTCATTATTGGATAGGGACCAATCCAGCATTACCGACTCCTGCCCGACATGCGCCAGCACCATCCGCTAGCGAACCCTCAAATCGTACATCTATAATACTAGACTCGTAATCACATCTAAACCGGCATATTGTGTGAGCCGGATGGTGCGTTAAGGAAAAACTTGCAAAAGGCGCATTGCCAGCGCTCGCATCACATGTGTCAAGGTTTGCCGCAAACGAGTCTAGACGTGTCGAAAACCTTCGGTTTTTGAGCACGCAGGAAATATTCAATTTCCCGCGCAAAGGTGTATATAACTAGGGCTCGCCAGGTGGCAATGCCGCTTGTTGTGAAGATGCTTGTGGCGAAGCTATCTTCTTTATAGGAAAATATATAAATACCTAAGGACGATTTGTATTAAAAGAAGGTGTGGTGATTGACGGTTTTAGATTCTTATAAAAAAGGCAGTCCTAATAGAGAACTAGATAACACTGTAAAACAATACCAAAAGCAGTTTCTTGAGATTAAAAATGAGCTTGGAAAAGTTATTGTCGGACAGTCAGATATTGTTGACGCAATGATTCTTGGCCTTATATGCAACGGTCACATCCTAGTTGAGGGTGTTCCAGGAATTGCAAAAACTCTTACAGTAAGAACACTTGCGTCCATCACTAACTCTCAATTCTCAAGAATCCAGTTCACGCCGGACTTGCTTCCGACTGATATCATTGGTATTACAACTTACGAAGAAGGAAGAGGATTTTATTCTGTAAAGGGCCCGATATTTGCAAATTTTGTTCTGGCAGATGAGATAAACAGGGCCCCGCCTAAAGTTCAGTCTGCACTTCTAGAAGCGATGCAGGAGCGCCAAGTAACTATTGGTAAGGAATCTTTCGCTCTTCCTGTACCGTTTTTTGTAATGGCAACGCAGAACCCGATCGAAAGCCTTGGAACATATAAATTGCCGGAAGCGCAGATCGACAGATTCTTATTCAAGCTTCAGATGAAATATCCAACTCCTGAAGAAGAGCTCAAGATCATGCATCAAAACAGCACTCTAAGAAAGTTTGAAGATTTCAATCTGAAGACAGTTTTCACAACTGAGCAAATAGTCCTTGCGCAGCAAGATGTTAAAAAAATATTCATGGACAAGAAGGTCGAGAAATATATTGTAGGAATAGTTGAGGCAACAAGAAATCCTCAGAAGTACAACATCGGGACAGGAAAATATATCGACTACGGAACAAGCCCTAGGTCAACTATCGCGTTATTCATTGCCTCAAAGGCTTACGCGCTGCTCAATGGAAAATCATTCGTTACTCCGATGCATGTAAAGGCTATTGCTCACAATGTTTTAAGGCACAGGATTTTACTCAATTATGAAGGCCAGGCTGATGAGATATCAACTGACAAGATAATTGACGAAATATTACGAAGAGTCCCTGTTCCATAAATCAAATTAGACTAAATAATTATTCAATATTCTTTGAAATAAAATGGCAATAAAAAAACTCAATGCAGATCTAGTCCCTAGAATTAGAAAGCTAGAAATGTTTGCCAGGCAAACTTCCCTGAGCCAGTATATTGAAGGTAACTGGACTACAACAACAAAAGGACAGGGAATAGAATTCTCAGGCTATAGGGCATATACTTACGGCGACGACGCTAGCATGATCGATTGGAAGGCAACTCTTAGAAGCAAGTCTCTTCTTGTAAAAGAATACAACACTGAAAAAAGCGTCAATGTATATTTTTTGATGGACGTTTCTAATAGCATGCTTTTTACTTCGACAAAAAAACTAAAGGCGGAGCATGCAGCAGAGCTTGTGTCCGGGCTTTCCTATGCAATTTTGCGTTCCGGCGATGGCGTGGGAGTTAGCATGTTCAATGATAAGCTTGTGACTCGTTTGCCTATTAACATTGGAAGTAAAATGCATCGCCTCATAACTAACGATCTAGGAAATGTAAATAATTACGGCGGAAATTTCAGTTTTGAAAATACTGCAAGAATTATTATGAACGTCATAAACACGAGAGCAGTTCTAGTTATAGTGTCAGACTTCATCGGCCTAAGTCCTGAATGGAACAAATCCTTGAGGATGCTTAGCACTAAATTTGAAATAATCGGGATAATGATCAGGGACCCGAGAGATCGTGAACTTCCAAAAGATACCGGGCAATTCTATCTTGAAGATCCATTCACAAATGAGAAATTATATGTCGATACAGAACAATATGCTGACGCTTATAAGAAATATGTAGAAAAAGAAGAAGCTGAAATCGCAAAGTATTTCAAGACATCAAACGCAGATTTCATAAAGATCACAACAGACAAAGATTATTACACTGAACTTACGAAGTTTTTCAAGCGCAGGGCATACACGCATGCCAGGGGATAATTTATGTATTTCACATTCGATCATCCAGGATATTTAGTCTATCTTTTGAGTATTCCGCTTCTGATAATTACTCATTATGCTTTTCTCAAATATACTCGAAGGCGCGCTTTAAGGTTTGCAAATTTTCAGGCTTTGAAGCGAGTAACAGATGAGAAAGTCGTCACTAAGAATCATTTGATTTTGATTCTTCGATGCGCGATAATATTCTGTTTAGTTCTTGCAATCAGCGGAACATCGCTTTGGTATAAGGGACAGTCAAGCAATAATGATTTTATCATTGCCCTCGATACTAGTTCGTCCATGACTGCGCAGGATTTTCGGCCAAACAGAATTGAGGCTGCAAAAGATTACATCAGCACGTTTGTTGATAACGTGAATCCTCAAGGAAAGATAGGAATACTAACATTTTCAGGGGCGTCTTTCATCGAGCATTTGCCGACTACAAACAAGGGAGAGATCAAAAGAGTAGTTTCTGAAATCGAGCCTGCAGCAGTAGGCGGAACTGACATTGCCGGAGCAATAATTACAGGATGCAACATGCTCATTGGTTCAGAGAATGGAAAGATCTTGATTTTAATTACTGATGGAAGTAATACTGTGAATTTCTTTACAAAAGATCCTATTGATGAAGCAATCAAGTATGCAAAATCAAATAGCGTCAGCATATATACTATCGGCCTTGGAACTGATTCAGGCCCTATAGGATATCTTCCTGAATACTATAATATAAGCGCAGTATTTGATGACGTGTCTCTTATAAAACTCGCAAATGAGACAAGCGGAAAATATTATTATGCAGCAGACCAGGCAGAACTAGAAGCAACATACAACGACATTCTTTCTGAGACTCGCGAGGCGTTCATTCCTATCCGCATCGGATCAATATTGGCAGTAGTTGCATTGATCATAATATTCATAGAATGGGGACTTGTGAATACGAGATATAGGAGTATTCCTTAGAGATTAGAAAAAATAACTTAGAATTACATCGTCCTTAACTTATTCATGAGTAAAGAAATCCTTTCCAAGTATTCGTTGACATTAGCATTATCATCGCCCTCGAACTGTCTTTCGTTTTCTTTGACATTTTGTATTTTAGTATGAAGACTCTTAAGATAAGTCATCATGAAGCCCTTGTTAGAAGCATCGACTTTACGGGCATTTATCGTATTCTCAATATCCTTCAGATTGTCTTCCTCAACCTTGGAGAGCTTGAATTCAGTGTAAGCCCTAGCCTTAGTATGCTCATCCGATAACTCGAAATCGTCGTAATCAACCATAATCATGGTGAGATATTTGGGAATATAAAGGTTTTGGCGAAAAGTATTTAATTCGAAATGCAAAGATAATAAGATGAAATTGCTTCTCCTATCTAGAGGAATAACAAATAATAAAATAAGAAAAGAAACCAAGAAATTATTAGATCAGGATCCAAAGAAATGCAAAGCAGTAGTTATTACAACTAAAAAACATAAGAAACATATCTTAAGACAAACAAGGAAATTAAAAAGAGAATTGCTCAAGGTTAAAATAAAAAATACCGATTTTGTTCATATCAGCAAAAAGACATCCTATAAAAAATTCAAAGATTACGATTTGATGTATGTAGGCGGCGGAAATACATTCTATATATTAGATGCATTAAGAAAAAGCGGCCTTGATAGAATAATAAGTAAATTTGCCAAATCAGGAAAATTATATCTTGGAGCAAGCGCTGGAGCTTTGCTTGTCTGCCCATCGATAGAAATGGCTGGCTGGAGCAAATACATATACGATGATAATGAAATTAATCTAAAAAATCTTCGTGGCCTGAATATAATTGATTGCGTGATAATGCCTCATGTTAATGCAGGAGTCAGGCGGGAGCTTCCAGGATTTAGAAAACGTTCTAAATATAAGATAGTAGATATTACAGATGCTCAGGCAGCAGTCTTCACAGGAAGAAATAAATTCTATAAAATTTAATTTTCTAAGCCTCCGGCGAGATAATCTCACTGCGTTCGGAATCTCACCGGAAAAGTTCTAACTATAATTGTATGCAAATTTTAAGTAGAATTTCTAAGCCTCCGGCGAGAGTTGCACTCGCGACCTCGAGATTTCTTCACCTGTTTAAAGGCATACAAGTCTCGCGCAATAGCTACTATGCTACGGAGGCGTAATTAGAAGAGTTTTAGGGCGTTTAAAAAGGTTATTTTTTATATAATAATAGTCTTAATTTATCACTATGTTTAGCATTTATAAATCCTATTTCTTTATCCCATTTAATTATTTGCTCATAACCATTCAAAGATATGCGTGTTGATTTATTCCATTTTGGATAATTGAAGGAAGTTGTCCATGTAGAAGTTCTAAATCCAAAATTCTTTAAAGAAACGTTTATTTGCATCATTAATTCTTGAGATACATTTGTTAATTCTAATCGAGGATATATTTTTCTTTTATTTGCGATAAATGTATTTATACTTCCATCGGTTGCCATAAATCCTCTGAGAAAAGCCTTCATAAACAAATCATTTCTTAATATTATTTCAGGAATTTTAATATTTGTTTTCTTTCCTAAAGGCAATCCTAAAGATATTTTAAAATCAATTAATTTCTTGCTATGAATTCTAAAACCGTATGTACCTTTAGACCATAATTTCGGTTTGATATTGATTCCATAAATTTTTTCATATAGTGGAATAACATAATCAATCATAAATTCTTTATCGTCTATATTAGGGCATGCCAAAGTATAAGAAGGGACTTTATAAATATTCATACTCCCGTCACCGACATGCATTCCTATTTCTTCAGCAACATCTTCATTCACATCATACATAAATTCAGGAAAAACATGTATATTATAAGTCTCGCGAGCATTTGTCCAGTGAGAAATGCAATGTTATGCATTGTGCATAACATTTATAAACATATATCGCTTCCGATATATCGTTAAAGATATAGGGTGGAGTTATGCTGAGGAATCATCTTAAGATAATCGTCATGGATAAGCTGCGTGATAGGCCTCTATCAGGATATGATCTCATAAAAGAGATCTACACTTCTACTTCCTGGAAGCCAAGCTTCGGCTCGATGTATCCTCTTCTAAAAGAACTTCACACAAAGAAATTAGTCAATGTAAAGACAGTCAACAGAAAAAAAGTATATTCATTAAGCGCTCAGGGAATAAAAGTTCTTGATGAGGCAATTGAGGCAAAAAAGAATATTTCAGATATCATGCGAAAGCAGTTTGAGATAATGAATGAAATATGCACTCCAAAAGAGCATCATCATATGAAAAATGTTATAAAAGAATTCAAGGATGGTCCAGTGATGTTTGCAAATTTCAGCAAGGAATTTGATGAAGTCCATCAATTGATGTTCAAATTATATAAGCAAGGAAAAACTAACACGAAAGAAGCTGAAATAAAAAAAATCTTGAATGATATGATAATTAAATTGAGGAAAGTAAAATGAATTCGCAAATTCGAGGGAATTTAACATGACTACTAAAAAACCAGTTATAGAATTAAAGGACGTCTGGAAAGTCTATCAGGTAGGCGAAGTCAAGGTTGAAGCTTTAAGAGGATTAAATCTCAAAGTTTATCCTGGAGAGTTCGTTGCTATCCAAGGCCCTTCAGGCTCTGGAAAGAGTACAGCGATGAACATGGTAGGATGCCTTGACATTCCAACAAAGGGACATATTTATCTTGACGGACAGGATATTGCAAGATTATCTGAATCAGGTTTAGCTCAAGTAAGGGGAAAGAAAATCGGATTTATTTTCCAGAAATTCAACCTAATCAACACGCTATCAGCTCTTGAAAATGTCATGCTTCCATTAATGTTTCTAGATGTTCCTGAAGATGAAAGGCAGGAAAGAGCAGAGGAGATGCTTAAGCTTGTTGAACTCGATCACAGGATGGATCACAAGCCTAATGAATTGTCAGGAGGACAGCAGCAAAGAGTTGCAATTGCTCGCGCCTTGGCAGTTGAGCCTGATATAATTCTTGCAGATGAGCCTACTGGAAATTTAGACAGTAAGTCTGGAAAGATGGTCATCGAGTTTTTGCAGAAACTTCACAAGCAAGGAAAAACAATTGTCATGGTAACTCATGATGATAAGCTCGCATTAAATGCAGAAAGAATTGCTGTTCTCAAGGATGGCGAAGTTGTCCAGAGCATAAATAACAAGTAGATTACATTTAGTAAAGTAATATAAAATACTATATAATAATATAAATGAAAACAAGGTGGTAAACAATGAAGAAAATTATAATGATGGTTTTGATGCTCTCATTATTTGCATCAAGCGTGCTTGCAGAAAGCAGCATGACAGTGAGCGTATCAAATTACGATCCGTTCCCGGCAAGCCCGGGCCAGACTGTAAAAGTCTCCCTTCTTGTCCAGAATACTGGAGATGAAGACTTGCAGAACATAAAAGTCGAGATAGTTGAGCAGGCGCCTTTTAGCGTTTACTCGGATAATATATCAAAGACTATTCCTCTTCTTGGAGCGCATAAAGATTATCTAATAGATTTCAATTTAAGAGTAGACAGCGATGCTGTTGAGGGAGATAATATCCTGAAAGTTAGATATACATTCGATGGCGCAGTTCAATCTAAAGATTTGGCAATAGATGTACAAAGCAGGGACGCGACATTAACTATTGAAAAAGTTGAAGTTGAACCAACAGAGATAACTCCTGGAAGCGACGGCATCTTGACAATAACTGTAAAGAACAATGCCCCGACTGCAATGACTGATCTTAGCATGAAATTAATTCTTCAAAGCATTGTTGGAACATCACTAGTTGATCTGCCATTTGCTCCGATGGATTCAGGAACTGAGAGAAGACTCTATCTATTGCAGCCTGGAGACACAACAGAATTCAAGTATACATTAAGAGCATATCCTGACGCAGCTTCAAAAGTCTACAAGATCCCTTTCACATTGTCATACTATGATAATCAGGGAACTTTAAACAATGAATCAGACTTTGTCGGAGTAATTGTCAACGGAATGCCTGAAATATCAATGATAATTGACGAAACAGATTTAAACGATAAGAAGAGAAGCGGAACTGTAACTTTCAAGATAATCAACAAGGGAGTTTCTGATGTGAAATTCTTGAATGTCATAGTTAAAGAGAATGAGAACTTCGAGTTGTTATCTAACTCTGATTCTACATATGTTGGAAACTTAGTTTCAGATGATTATCAGACTGCAGATTATTTGATAAGCATCAATTCAAAGGAAGACAATGTTGTCATACCAGTAACTCTTCAATACAGGGATGCAAACAACCAATACTATGAGCAGAACTATGATGTCAAATTGGCATTGATAGATAGCTCAAAGATTGATTCAGGAAGTTCTGGCAGCGGAATGATAATATTCATCCTGATAATAGTTGCGGTTATAGGCGGAATCTGGTATTACAGGCGCTCAAAGAAGAAGGCTAGAAAGTAAATTTCTTTTTATTATTTTATTTTTAATTATTTAATATCAGTTTAATTTCAATTTACATAAGGGGTTAATATGTTCAAGGACTATCTCAAACTAGCATGGGAAAATATTGCGCACAGAAGGTTAAGATCGCTACTTACGATCATCGGGATAGTTATCGGAATAATGACTGTTGTTGCATTAGTTAGTTTAGGGCAGGGAGTTAGGCAAGTAATCATAAGTGAATTTTCTAAGATTGGAACAGATAAGATATTTGTAAATCCTGGCGGCGGCTGGGGAGAGGATGTCAATGGCCTAAGGCCACTTACTGAGGATGATACGTCAGTTATCGAAAGAACCAAGGGAGTTTCAGAAGCTGCTGGAATGATATATAAAATTGCGCGCATAGAATATAATCGCGAGCTGTTTTTTACTTCGATGTATGGAATCCCTCTTGATGAAGATTTGAATTTGATTGAAGAGACTTGGAATTTTGAATATATCGAAGGTCGAGGTTTAAAAAGCGGCGATAAGTATAAAGTAATAGTCGGCTATGAAGTTGCATATGGAAAGGCATTTGGCAGAAATGTTGGCCTTGGAGATAATATCAAGATACAAAATGTAGAGTTTGATGTCGTTGGAATACTCAAGTCAACGGGCGATCCTGATTCTGATAATTCAATAACAATTCCAAAAGACATTGCAGCAGAATTATTCTTTGACGAAGGAGATGTTGTTGAAGAGTCATTTATTGTTGCAAGAACTGACGCTGGAGAGGATCCTGAAAAAATTGCAGAGGAAATTGAAAGAAGCCTTCGAAGATATAGGAATGTAGATGAAGGAGAGGAAGATTTCAATGTCCAGACTACATCGCAAATTCTAGAATCATTTGACGTCATTTTGGGGGCATTATCCGGAATTATAATTGGAATTGCTGCCATCAGCTTGTTTGTAGGCGGCGTCGGGATAATGAATACTATGTATACTGCCGTTCTTCAAAGAACTTCAGAGATTGGAGTGATGAAAGCAATAGGCGCAAAGAATTCACAAGTGTTAACAATATTTTTGATTGAGTCAGGAGTGATAGGGTTGATAGGGGGCGCTATTGGATTACTCCTTGGAATGGGACTTTCTGCAGGGATTGCATGGATTGGCAGAACGTTCTTGAATACTATATTATTATATGCATATTTCCCATGGTATTTGCTCGTTGGAGCGTTGCTCTTTGCATTTGTTGTAGGAGCTTTAAGCGGAATACTTCCAGCAATACAAGCGTCAAGGCAAAAACCAGTTGAGGCACTAAGGTATGAATAAAGACTATATCAAACTAGCATTGAAAAATATCGCCCATAGAAGACTCAGGGCATGGCTTACAATACTTGGAATAGTCATAGGAATAGCAGCAATCATCGCATTATTTGCACTTGGTCGAGGTTTTCAATATACAGTTGATCAGCAGTTTTCTAAAATAGGGGCAGATAAAGTAACAGTTCAGGCAAAAGGCGGCGGAGACTTTGCTGCCGGGACTGCAGTAATACTAACTGAGCAGGATTATAATATTGTTCGAAGGGCTTCTGGTGTTGAAGAAGCTGTTGAGCTGTTTGCCAGAAATGCTCGCATGGAGTATAATAATCGCGTCCGTAATTCTTTTATTCGCGGCATGCCGATGGATGAGACTAGATACGTGTGGGAAGAGACTGGAATGTATAATGCTGAATTCGGGCGTATGTTGAAATCAGGCGATCAGAATAAAATCGTAATCGGTCCAGAGTTTGCAAAGGAAGAAAATTTCGGGCGCGCAATTGAAATCAATGATAAGATTTTGATAAATGAAAAACAATTTACAGTTATAGGAATTCTAGAGAAAGGAAATAATCCTGGAATATCACAGGCAGTACTTATGACTTTAGAAGATTCTCGCGAGTTATTTGATGAGTATGAAGAAATTTCTATGATTGAAGTGAAAGTTGAGGATGCGCGCGAGATTGATGATACTATTGCAAATATTAAGAAGGATCTTCGAAGGTCTAGAAACGTTCGTGAGGGACAGGAAGATTTCATAGTTATTTCTACGAAACAATACGTAGAATCATTTTTGGCAATATTTAATGTAATCACAGTGTTATTAGTTGGACTTGCTTCTATATCTCTTATAGTAGGAATGGTAGGAATAGCAAACACCATGTATACTGCAGTTTTGGAGAGAACTAAAGAGATAGGAATAATGAAGTCAATTGGGGCTACAAATGGACAAGTTTTGACAATATTCTTGATAGAATCCGCGTTAATTGGATTAATTGGCGGCTTGATTGGAGTGTTCTTAGGCTCAATGATGGCCCTAGGCGCAGAAGTTGCAATGGCAGCAGTATTCGGAGAAGGATTCTTCCAAGTGTTTTTACCTTGGTGGCTGACAATCGGCGCAGTAGTGTTTTCTATGCTTGTTGGAACACTTTCTGGCGTCTTGCCTGCGAAACAGGCTTCCGAGCTTAGTCCTGTTGATGCGTTTAGGGGATAAATATTTAAAGCCTAGAGCACCAGAATCATTATGATAGAACAATATTATTGGTTAATATTTA
>DASPMU010000047.1:0-2016 GCA_035626895.1 Alphaproteobacteria bacterium | reverse complement strand
TTTTTAACATGCAAAGTACAAAATCATGCGGCATGATAGTATATCGCCAAGTAGGTGATTCCCGAAAGTACTTAGTCATCCATGATTCTCGAAATGATAAATGGGGATTTCCAAAAGGCCATCAGATAGACAACGAAACTGATCTTCAGACTGCAAAACGCGAAGTCTACGAAGAAGTCGGTCTTCGTCCGCTTGTAATTTCTGATCATACTGTAACTATAACTTTCATCAACAGAAAAAATATCCACAGAACTGTTGTATATTATATCGGGGAAGCTGGAGATGAGCCTGTTGTTCTGCAGCCTGATGAGATTTCTGAATACCAATGGCTAAGATATGATGATGCCTTGCATAGGATAAATTTCAAGGAATTCAGGGATGCCCTGGTTTCTGCAGAAGAATACTTGAACAATTTCAAGAAGAAGCATTAATTGTATATTTCGTTTAATTCTTTCAAGATTGTCTTTCCGCTTGGTGTTATCTGGTATAATTTGCCCTGGCTTTCTTTTTCATTGACGCATTTGATCAATTTCTTATCTTCAAGTTCAAGCAAAGTTCTTCTTGCATGTGTCCGATACATTTTAGCAAGCTTTGCAACATCTGCCTGTCTTAAGAGTGCATGCTTTCCTAATGTCTTTAATACATCGCGCCTATTCTTTCCGCGGATTACGTAGCTTAGAGCATCAATATTTTTGGACATGACCAAACTATGGCCAAACAAATATAAAAGGCAGTGTGACCTTTATGTGACCAAAATATTTATAAACGACCTTGCTACAATATTATTGGTGGTTGGTTATGAGTCAGAAAATTGTTAAAATTAGTATTAACCCCGGTTTAATTTTTGGATGGTTTTTTAGTATTTTATTTATGTTGGGTAGTATTTTTCTTGTTTTAAGATGGTTTTACGTATTAGGAACTATTACTTTTTTATTCTCGCTTCTCTTACTTCCTCCAGCGAACAAATTTACTTCTAAAAATTTAAGATTTGAAATTTCAATAGGTGTAAAAATTATTATCGGAATTATACTTTTTATGCTAATAAGTGGCGCACTAATTCAGATTCTTTATTATACTAAACAAGGAGTATATGGGTGATTAATATGAAAAAATACTTTTTACTGTTATTGTTGTTGATTTTAGTGAGCGGATGTTCTGAAACTGTCGATAAGGCAGAAGAAATATCTGAAGAAGAAGTAGAATTAGAAGTTGATCAGGAAGAAGCTGTAAAGACTGAAGAGAAAGTTTTAGGAGAATCTTTTGTTGCAGGAGATTTCACTTGGAAGATTACTGGCGTTGAAACAGCAACTAAGGTAGGATCTGGAAATGATGATTGGTTTATCGGCGAAGAAGCAGATGGTATTTTTTTAATAATAAGCGTTGAAGTTGAAAATACTGGCAAAAAGTCAGCTTACTTATCTGATTCCTATTTGACGCTAGTCGATGATCAAGACAGGGAATTTTCTGCTGATAGCATGGCTGCAATATATTTAGATGATGATTCTGCATTATCATTTGAAGAAATAAATCCGGGAATAAAAAAGAAAGGGAAAATAGTATTTGATGTTCCTCCAGAATTAAGCATTGCAAATATAAGAATACAATCCTCATTATTTGAAACGGAATTCTATAATGTAAAAATAGATATTCCAGAGAACTAAAATGGAATCACCTATCATTGAATTCAAGGGAAGAAACGGCAGAATAGAGCTCTATAAAGATTTCGTTCGTTTAGATCGTGAAACTTTTATGGGCTTTATGCTGCATGGTCTTAAAGGAAAGAAAGATATTTATTTCAAAAACATAACTTCTATACAAATAAAAGAACCAGGCTTTACTGCGGGTTATTTGCAGTTTTCTATTCCTGGAGGAAATGAATCTTCAGGCGGAGTTTTTAGCGCAACAAGAGATGAGAATACTATTGTGTTTTCAGCAGAAGATTATGTAAACGCAGTCAAGATTAAAGAATATATTGAGAAAAGGATTATAAAAAAAGAAAATATATCATCGGATCCT
>DASPMU010000046.1:0-2235 GCA_035626895.1 Alphaproteobacteria bacterium | reverse complement strand
TACTTCTACATCTCCAAAGACGCATACTCCAAGGACTTTTTGGCCGCACATTTTTTGAGTCATTGCAGGTATCTGTATTATTCCATCATACATCATAAATGCATCGATACTGTATGTTCCTGGAACAAATTCCATAACATATGTATCTTCGTCAGACTGCTGCACTACTTGAGTCTGCGGAGTGTTATCTGCAATATTTAAGTCTGCGACAAGTGAATCTCGCACAGTTTGATTGATAAGATTATCCGCAAGCAAGCCGTCAAGATAATCTATCTGGTCCTGTTTTGTTAAAGTCTTAAGTATTGCTCCTTGAGGCTTGTATACTGAAAATCCTACTAATGGAACATCAGTTTCCCGGACATCTGTCTTATGCCTGTAGATATTCAAGAAAACTGTATCGTTCTCGCTAATATTTGTGAATGCAGTGTTGTATAATACAATTCCTCCTGCTCCCACATTTCTTATTGAATTGATATCTTCCACAGTTCGCTTGTATACTTTGAATTTCTTCTCTTGCATTGGCCAGAGCTCTATCCTGAAATTTTGAGGATCAGATCCTTCAGTATTAGTATAATCAATTGCCCCGCCCATATAGCCTGCTTTTTCGTAGAGTATCTCGCCGCCAAATTGGCAGAATGGGAATTTTTCAGTTAATGAAGCCTTGCCTGATTTTACTTCCGTCATACCAATAACAACATCATATCCGCATCTGTAATTTATTTGTACATCTCCAAGCGGTTCTTTAGTGTACTTGTCAAATGTTTCAATAGTGATAGATCTTTCAACCCTGTGATTAGTATCTTCAACATCAATTGACGGAGTCGTCAATACGCTTGTTACAGTCATGTTCTTTGTTATCGGAACATTCTGCCTGATATTTGCCTGGATTGCGTAGCTGAATTTATACCCTTGGCCATTGAATGCTTCAGGGTCGCTGATTGTAACAATTACCGGATAAGTCAAATCATATTTGAATGAATAATCATTGACTGCATAGTTCATTATTTTTAATATGATGTTATTTTCAGATTCGTAATTCTTTGGCTTGATTATCTCGCTATCCCCTATTCTGAAATAAATCTCCGAGTCTGGAGGATAGTATAGATTTGCGTCAAGATCCGGATGCATTGAAGTATTGGAAACTTGTATTGCCATTCCTTTGTATAATCCTTCTTCAAAGCTTATGTATTTTGGATCCGTTCCTCGTGGAAGTATCTCTTGATAATTTCCTGCATTTACAATTTGAAGAAGCATAGTATATGGCAGGATATCGCTTTGAAGCTGTTCTTTAACAGTGCTTCTAATCCATATTTTTTTTGCTCCAGGATTGAACATTTCAACTCCGCTCATTGGAGGCAGGCTGTTTGAATCAATTCCTGAATAAACAGTAATAAGGTTTAATGTATTTCTTTCAAGGAAAGTATAGTTTGCCTGCGCATCTCTGATTTCTCTTGCAAATTCATACATCTCTTTTAATTTCAATTCATGTTCTGTATAGAAATAAGGTATGTCTATTTTTTGGCTTGTTCCTTTGACACTGATACTTAATGGATAATCCATCTTGAACCAGACTAAATCTTCAGTTATTTTTGCATCTACTTTGACGTCTCCTGAGTCTATATCAAATCTATCATTAAATATTCTGAAATCATCAATGCATGCCTGTAGATTTTCCTCAACAAAGACATTCAACTGCTCTTCCATGCTATTTTGGCCCCTATAAGGAAGCGCGCAGTCAACCCCATTCTTGCATACAGGAGGATCTCTTATATAGATACATGGAACTGAAGATTCCTCGCATGGCCTTCCATAATACCAGTAAGGAATATTCTGGGGAGGGAAAAATAGCACATCAGAATCGTGAGGTTTTGCAGGATTTATTTTTAATCCGGAAGGAATATCTATATATCCTCCGTTCTGGCCTAATCTGATAAGTGCATCTTTTGATATAGCGTTCAAGCAATCAGTTACATACTGCTGGACTGGCTTTACAGAATCATCGACAAGAAGCTGCTGTACTGGAGGCCTTACTTTGTTGAAAGAATTCTGCCAATATACTAATAATGCTACAGCAAATAATATGACAATACCTGCTATTACAAACATCGTTATCTGCGCTTTCTTATTTTTGTTTTTCATAACTCACATCTCATTCAATAATGTTCCATTATTTTTCAAAAAATCCCGGAGGTCTTTCATCTTCATTAGTGTTTGTTCCTTGGTTTCTTATTCTGT
>DASPMU010000045.1:0-18008 GCA_035626895.1 Alphaproteobacteria bacterium | reverse complement strand
TGGAATGCTTGATTCTTTGCTGTATAGCTCGATAAATTTCTCAACAAACGGCTTTGCCTCTGCTAGTGCATGAGTTATCGTTCCATCGAAATCCAAGATCTTTATTGCCTTTCCCACACACATCACCTTATGTCTTGATTTTACTCTTATTTATATAATTATCTACTCTAAAATAGTTATTAATGGGAAACTATATAAAATATCCTCTGTCTCTTTAGTTTATGGCATTACTTGGAGTTTTATTTGATTACGATGGAGTTATTTCTGACACTAAAAGCAGGCAATTTGAATGGTTTAAAGCATGGTCTAGGCAGAATAATGTCACTCCTAAATATGATGATGGATCCAAATTTGATTATAATGATTTAGAAAGATTCTTATCCCAATATAATAGGGTAATTGCACAACACGGAATTGAAAGTGTATATGATTCTTTTAGTTTACCTTCAGATTTTCATGCTAAACCATCGAAAGTTTGGACTGCATATGAAATTTTTAAGAACGATAATCCCGTAAAAATGTTTAATGGAATGTTTGATGTGTTGACTGATATTTGGAAAATGAGTCGGCTCGATTCTGATCTAAAAAGAAATAGAGTAATTAGGCTCGGAATAAATACTACTAACAGCTGGAATTCAATCAATTTAGATTTAGAGCGTTTTGGAGTCCGTTATATGTTTGATTCGCGCTGCACTACTGAAGATTTGAAAGATTTTGCAGGAGAAGGCGGAAACTATGAAAGTATAAATAAGCCTTCAAAGATTTCTGTGGCTTTGATGATGGAGATTTTAGGAACAGATGGAGATGAGACAATTCATATAGGTGATACGATTGGTGACCTTCGTGCTTCATACGATGTTAAAAGATTTTCACAGTTAAAACGCCATAATTTGATAACAATTGGCGCAGGTTGGGGTTTTGATGGACCTGAAATTTTAAATAAAGGATATGAATTAAAAGACAACACGGGTAACCATCTTAAAACAATACATTTCACTCACATTGCAGAGCATCCATCGCAGCTTCCTGCTTTAATAAAAAAATACAGATAATATGAGACGAAACTTATTCTAATTTGTAACAACTCTTAAATAGTAAACTATATAAATATCTTGTCTCTCTGTTTTTTATGACACTCCTTGGGGGATTATTTGACTATGATGGTGTTATTGGCGATACTAAGGCCAGACAGTTTGAATGGTATAAAGAGTGGGCTAGACAAAATAAAGTCGATTTAAAATTTCCTGACGGTTCTAAAGTCGATCCTAATGATTTAGAAGGATTTCTTGCACAATATAATTCTACATATGCATTAAATGGCACAAAAACTTATAATTTATTTGGGTTGCCGTGTGATTTTGATGCAGAAAATTCTAAAGTATGGGCGGCCTATGAATTGTTTAATGAGAATAATCCAGTAAAAATTTTTCCAGGTATGAAAGAAGCATTAATAAAAATTTGGAAAGATGGCAGGCTTGATTCCGATGATAAAAAAAATAGATCCCTAAGACTTGCAATTAATACTACTAGTAGTTGGAAATCAATTTATCCAGCCCTTAAACGCTTTGGAATAAGTCATATTTTTGATTCATATTGTACCTCTGAAATTTTAAAAAAACAGGCTGGAGAAGGAGGAAAATATGAAGGAAATAATAAGCCTTCAAAAGTATCGATAGCATTGATGCTTAATATTTTAGGATCGCGGGGAAATACAACTATTCATGTAGGTGACACTATTGCTGATTTGAGAGCCTCACAGGATGTTCTTGAACATTTAATGATAAAAGATGAAACTCTTATAACTGTAGGTGTAGCTTGGGGATATGATGGAGGGGAAGTTTTGCATAAAGGATATAATCTAAAAGATAATAAAGGCAACAGCCTCGGAACGCTAAACTTCAATCACATAATAGAGCATCCATCGCAGCTTCCTGCTTTAATAAAAAAATATAGATGAATGGAGATAAACAAAATGGAACAATTCAAACAAAGAACAATAAATTTTGACGGAACTGAAATAATTGAATATGGATTTTCTGATGAGAACGAGCCATTTCAGAAATTCGACAAGACATCGCTTTATCCACAACTAGATACGCTTGAGAAAATATATGAGAAAGAAAAGCTTTTAGTGATCGATGGCAAGAGGCATCCGTCAGTTCTTCTGGCAGCTATCGATCTTGAAAACTTGGAAAATTACACGCAAGATAATAAATTTCAAATACCTCCTTTCCTTGAAAAATTCTATGAAGGAATGAAAGCAGAAAAAGTAAAGCCAAAGCATACTAACGGAAGAAGGATAAGAATTGTTGATCATAGACCATCATTTGGAACAAAAAATTACATATTGAACATCCAGGAAACATCATATTTTGATTTCATGATGACTAATGCTTCGCAAGACGCAATCTTGAAAAATTACGACTCGAAATTTTTTGAGGGAAGCACTTTAAGATCTCTAAACGCTTTGGATGGAAAAGCATATCCTCTTCATGCTTCAAGCATGTCAAACATGCTTGGGCTTGCATTCTTGATAAAGATAAACGATAGCAAAGATAATCCTTACTTATTTTTTGGAAAAAGAAAGGGCGACAGGACTGTTGGCGCAAACACAGTAAGCCTTCTTGGCGGAACTCCTGAGTGGGATGATGGCTTCAAAGACAAATCAGTGAAATTAAGGGATGTAGTATACAAAAATACGAAGGAAGAGCTCAATGAAGAGCTTGGAATTCCTGCAAATGAATTCGATATCACAAAATTATATTTCTGCCAGGACTTTACCAGGGCGCCTACGCTTATCGTCAAATCTGAAATAGGCAAATCTAAGATAAATTCAAACGGAAAAATAGTCCTTGAAGATATGATTGATATTTTATCATCAACTCCATCAGTAAAAGATGAACATTCAGAATTCTATGCAGTCCCTGCAACAAAACAAGGATTTGATGCTATTATAAATAACTATAATTTCAATGTTATAAGCAGGACTGGATTTTTTTTATACTTGAGCCATGGCAAAAATTATATTCCTAAAGCTCCGACTTTCTTTCCTTTTAAAAAGAAATAATACAGGCACTACTCTCAAATAGTCTCAAAGGAAATATTTATATATTAGCGGCCTAACTTATCAGTTCATGGGTGTTGGGGACGGTGTTGGTACAAATAGTAGGTCTTCTAATAGAAAGAGCAATGCTCCAAAAACTCCCAAAATAACCGCGAGCAAAAAATATTCTAAAAATTCCCTAGAAAATAAATTAGAATTTAATTTGCCTAAAAGGCCTAAAAACGATTCTCCATTGCCGAAAGGAATAATTTATTTTAAAGGCCTTGAGCAATTCAAATTCCATGATTATTCTTCTGAAGTCCAGGAATATCTAGATTCTAAAGATAAGGAAGAAAAAATAATAGTTACTCCGTTCACAAATCACGAGTATGCCTTATCATCAGCACTGACTACTCTTGCTTCCAATAAGCCAAGATTAGTATTAGTTGGCGCGTCAGGCATTGAAAAGCACAAGATGGCTGAATATTTGGGAAAATTAATTGTCAATGGAAAAGACATGTATGTTCCTCCAAGCATGAATGACTTGCTTGATCAAGTAAAAAAGAATTCCAAAGAATCATTATATTCCTATATGTTCCTTCCTAACATGGAAAGCCCATTCAATGTCTATTCAATATCTTATAATAATAGGGAAGAAATGCTAAAAGACAGCTCCATTGCTGAAGAATATTGCAGGGATGTATGCGCAGATATATATTCTGTTGTTGAAGATATTTTAGACAAAAAAGATGCAGATAAGAAAGATGATAAACCCTCTGAAGGAAAACAGAAAAAGAAAAGAACTAAATCCGATGGAGAATTATTAAAAACGCTTGTTGAAGATCTTCATAAGCAAAAAGAAGAAGCCCAAAATGAAGCAAGCGATAAATTAAAAGGCTGGCTCAATATGATGGATTCCTATTTCACAACAAGAAAGAACGACATAGGGTTTGCTATTGAAGATGCTGTGCGCAATGCTCATCCAAATAAAAGATTAAGATCTAAAATAGACGTTAGATTATCATATGGACAGAATAAAGATCAGGAGAGGTATCCTTTAGATGTTATCTTGAGGCCTCACATAATTTCAAGCTCAAACGAAAAAGTATCCTCGATTGCAAATTATGTAAAAGAATTATTCGGAACATTTTCTGCTGATGACAAATTCTGTCCGCATTCGGATATACTTAGCATTGGAAAATTCCTTGATGGAATAGTTACTATAATTCCATATATGAGAGATTTCATCACTACAACATCTGATGTTGATGGAGACTTATACGTAAAACCATTGCTTCTTGAAGGACTGAAGACTAATATTTATACTCTAAGCCATCAAGGAGAGAGATTCTCTATAGAGTCTAAGAGGATTTTGATCGGCTACGATAATGTCGATCCTTTCCTCGTCCTAAAGACAGGAGGAGTAGAAGAAGATGAGACAGAATTCAGGCAGGAAATAAAGAGAGTATCTGTGCACAAAAATATTGATAATACTTTAGAAGCGCGCAAAAAGACTCTTGCAGTGATTGATTATTTAGTCGATAAATTCAATAAAGAAAGATCTGACGCAGGAATTGATAAAAAAATATCTTTAGACAAGGATGCATACAATATGCTCTTGCAATCTTTAGTCAGCATAGATAAAGTGATAAATGTCGAGTATGCTTCTCTTGAGCGAACTATACAGGAAATCGGAACATATGCCTTGAAAAAAAACAAGACTGATATAACTAAGGAATTGCTCATTGAGAAAAAGAAAAATGATACTCCTCCAGAATTCTTCCAGGAAATAAATTATGAAGATAAATATGGATATCTGCTTTCAGACATGAAGCCTAAAGTCGGAATCGTCATGGGAATTAGCGTCTATGAAAGCGATGATCCTGATGAAATCAATAAGGCTTCAGTATTCAAGACAAATTCTCACACTTTCAAACATAATAAAAAAGACAGGGAACATAATGTTGAACTTGTCGATCCAAAGCATGCGATGGGTGATGAGGCAACAAGCAAAGGCCAAGAGCTTGCAGGCGATGTTCTGAAGATATTCTTTGAGAAATATGGCAATGGAAAAAAATATGCATCAAGATCTATAAAGACTCATTTCAAAAACAGCTGGAAGCCTGAAGATGGAGGCCCATCAGCATCACTTGCTATACATTTATCTCAGATGTCTTCACTTACAAAAACGCCAATATATCAGAATAGGATAATTACCGGAACTGTAGACCCTACAATGATTCAGGCGGAAAAGATAGGCGCTGTCTATTTCAAATCACTATCTGCCTACAGATTAAGCGAACTTAATGATAAGACTCCATGGTATTTCCTCTTCCCAGCAACTAATATTCACGACATGACTAAAGAATTGACTTGGGACGCTTTTGGAATAGAGCAAAAAATAACATTGATTCCAGTGAGGAGCACTGAAGAAGCATATCACTTGATGACTTGCGGCGAGATAATAACAGAATATGATAGAAAGTATGCTCATGAACTAGGAGTCCAAAAAATCATAGAGTCATTCAAGAAGCTTAAGTGATCCAAGCTTTGATTATGGGAACTTCAAGCAAACTTTTTAAATAAACTTATTATCCATAAAATCAGCAAACAAAAAGATATTATAGTGGGGGATTGTAAATGAAACTTATACTTGCGGAAACTAAACTGATAAAGGAGCCTATTACGATTATTTCTGATCTTGTTACAGAAGCAAAATTCAAGGTAACAAAGAACTCTATTGAAATGATAGCGATGGACCCGGCTAATGTTGCAATGGTCGTCTTCAGATTATTAAGCTCAGCATTTGTTGAATATAATGTCAAGGATGATACTGAACTTGTAATCAATTTAAACAATTTGAAACAAGTGTTCAGAAGGATCAAAGCAAGCGATAATCTGACTCTTGAAGTTGCTGAAAGCAAGCTTAAAGTTACTTTAAGCGGGTCAACTGTTAGGACATTCTACTTGCCGCTCATTGATCATCAGGAAAAAGACCACAAGGAGCCTGAACTGAAATTTAAGACTACAATCAGGTGCCCTTCAAGCATGTTAAACGATGCAATTGAAGATGTTGAGATCGTTGCAGAATCCGTGACTTTCCAATCTGAGGACAAGAAATTTATCGTCAGTGCAGCAGGAGACACTGGAAAAGCAACAGTTGACATAAAGGCAGAGGATAATGTTCACATCGATTCATCAGAGAAAGTAAAATCCAAATATTCTATCGAATATTTGAAGAAAATGATCCAGGGTTCAAAGATCAGCGGCACTGTTCAGATCCAGTTCAACAAGGATTATCCGCTAAGGCTTGAATACAAAGAGATCGACAAGATCCAGATGGTATTCATCCTTGCTCCAAGAATAGAGAACGATTGAAGCTATAGGTAAAAATGGCTAGGACAAAAATGGATCTGAAAAAACGCCAGGTTGTCCTAAAGCCTGAATTGCTTGATGAAAGCAGGAATCTTTCTAAACTTGAAGCTTCTCTGAAAAAACAAAATATAATTCTATATGTAGATAGGATGCTTTTGTTTACTGAATATCATTTTGAAGTATTTGAATCAGGATCATTTCCTAATGGATACACAAAAGAAGGAACCATTAGATACAAAGCAGGGCATTTAAGATTTCCATTCGGAGTACATCTTCCGGCATACACTCAGGAAGAATTCAATGCAAAAAAAAGGCCTAGGGGAATAGTCACGATAAACGAAGTCGTTGCAGCTCCGCTAAAAAAACTTTGGGGCATTGAAGCATCAAAATCAGGATTTAATAATCGCGAGTCGATGATTTATGAAATGACTGAATGGGAAGATAGATTCTACAAAGATATGACTCCTGATTCTCTTGTTTCTTATTATCATTTTACTTTCAATGGCAATGCAAAGAAAAAAGAAATAGATACTTTATTGAAAATAGTACAGCCTCCAGAGCCTAGAGGATATTGAATAATTAAATTATATAGTATAAAAATCCAAGTAAGGTGATTATATGTTAGGATTATTTAAAACGAAAAAGAAAGAACCTGAGCCAAAAGAACGAATTACTTTAGATAATAATTATGATTCAATTTTTATTCGTGGCCGATTTAATAATTTATCAGATAAGGAAAATTATGAAAAATTCAGAGAAGGTCTTATCGATAGAATAGAAATTTACTTTCCGGATAAAAGAAATCTTATTTCTCTAGAAAAGAGAATAATATTAAATGATTTGTTCGATGAATATGATCCAAGAATAACAGGATTTCTTGCATATAATAAAGATTCTCCGGATTCTATTCTAATTCCTCACATGCATAGGCTGCCTGTTTATAGGGAAAAAGATTTCGAAAATGGAAACTTGCCCAGAGGATTAATTCATATAGGAAAAATAGTAAATACTCCATTCAGATATTTGACCAATGATGAACTTTTTAGCGCAGGATTTTTCGATAGAGAATCAAATAAACACAAAGCATTTACACATGAAGAATCATTATTAAAATTATCAAATAATCCAAGATTTAAAGGCATTTCTTTAGATTCAACTGTTTCTTACTATTGTATTGCAGATTACATCGCAAATCCTGGAACGCGAGATGTGGAGAATATTTTCAATTTCATCGGCAAAGATTGACTAATAAAATGAGCATCCAGCCAGCATTAACAAATGATCCTGCCTACAGAGAATTTCTTCGCGAAGCATTAAACTCTCATCCTTATCCTTCTCAATCAGGTTTTAATGTGCATGCTATTGGAGTCACAAAATCCGGTTTGAAAATAATTGGAGGAAATCATGAATATGGAATAACTTCAGCAATACATGCTGAAGAATCTCTGAGAGCTAATTGGGCAGAAAAAGCGGGTCCCAAAGACTTAATAGAAACATTAGGGTTTGCAACAAAAGAAGATTCTGAAATGTTTTTTCCATGCGGAAATTGCAGGGATGTATTGAAAGACATAATATCTCCGACTGGAAATATGATCTACGGAAATCCTGATGGAAAGATGGAAAAGCTTCCCTTATACAAGTTATATTCTGATGATCACAAAAAACTTCATGGAATAAACGTCACTGCCCAACTGCAGCGCTTGGTTGATGATGCCTTAGATTCCTTGAATAAATCTTACGATTATACCTTATCTGACAAAAACAAAAATTCACTATATGCTGCGTCAATACAAACCAAGAGCGGCGAAATTTTCTCTGCAGGATTTGAGGGAGACATTGCATATCATCCATCACTTCCTATAAGAAATGCGCAGATACTCCTAAAGCATTCTCCAGGAATTACTGAAAATAGATTATCAATTGACAAGCTTGTGATTGTTCAAAAAACAAAGCCTTATGTGCCATACAAAGACAGGCAATATTTGACGGAATTTGTTGAAGCTTCTAATTTTTTCCTTGGAAAAAATAATTATTCGAATCCAGTTCCGATATACTTATTTGAAGTCGAAGATGATGGAAAAATAAAAAACAGGTGGAGAACGTTCTCAAGCGATTGGCTTCCATTCCCCTTTAGCCCTAAAGCCTTGGGGTTTCAGAATGAATTGAAAAATTCTATTGATAAGTTGTTCAGATGAATATAATAAGTCCTATAAGCGCTCCCAGAAGAGTTAGCAGTCCGCATATTAAACCATATTTTATGAATTCTCCATAAGTTATTTTCATTCCTTTATCTTTAAGAATATTCATCCACATAAGCCCGGCAAGCGCTCCGAAGGGTGTAAAATAAGCTCCTATGTTAGATCCTATTATTGCAGCGTAGATTCCTGCATGCTGGAAATTTTGAGGAATAAATTCTATAAATTTTGTAAATACTACACTCATAGGAATGTTATTTATTATATTTGCAATTATGGCGCTTGAAAAACCGATTGATAATATTGTAAGATCGCTGCTGCCTGTCGCAAGCCAGACGCCTCTATATACTTCTCCAAAATTTATGCTTTTGAACAAAGCTTGTGTCATTAAGAAAAATGATAATACGAAGACAACTATGCTCCATGGCATTCTTTTGAAAACCTTTACTAGGCTGCTACCCTCTGATTTTTTATTGATAGAATACGATTCTCTTATGAATATGATAAGCACTAAAGCTAGCGCAGAAAAGAAAGATATTTTCCACATAGGAATATTGATTGCCTGAGATATTACTAATAATATTGTGCATATTCCAAGAATAACAGAACCAATTATTGCTCCAGTCTTATCTTTTAAGGCAAGACTTGGATTTGAATTCTCTGGCCTGAATTTTTTCTCAAGGCTTTTTCTGAAAATAAGATATAACAGGCTAATGTTTACAAGCATTGCTATTACAGATGGAAGAATCATTGCTTTCAGATACTCTAAAAATCCGATGCCGTAGCTTGATGCTATGTAAATATTTGTAGGATTGCCTATAATAAGCAAAATGCTCAGAGTATTTGCCGCAAAGAATTCCGCAATTAAAAATGGCTTAGGATCAAGCTTTGCATGCTTTGTGAAATAATAGATGAATGGAGTAAGAGTCAATATTATAATATCATTTGATGTAAATATAGTCATTATACTGACTGTAGCATATAGTGAGAAAAAGAGTTTTTTAGCGCTGATGCCTGAGAATTTTAATGCAAGTCTTGCAAAATACTCCATCAGGCCAGCTTCATCTAGATATATGCTTATGAACACCATCGATAAGAATAGTATCAATATATTGAACGGATTGACTTGCCCTATAGTCAAAGAAGAAATATCTCCTGAAGCCAGATATCCTGTAAAGAATAATATTAATGGTCCTACTAATGCACCGATAGCATAAGTTTCAATTCTGTATTTTCGGATTTGTATATGAGGTTTTTTAATAGCTAGATAGAATATTATGACTGCTGTTAATAAGAAAATAATTGGTACGAACCAGTTCATGGATTATATTTGTTGCAGGAGTTTAAATTTATTTCTAATTTACGTAACCTCTAACACTTCCTTCGATAAATTATTAAATAATTTCAAATTATTCATATAATGACATACTGCAACTACGCAAGAAACAGCACGGGAGTTCACAAGATTCATCACGATACTGAGCATGGATTTGCCCCTGTTGATGACGATGATTTATTCCGAAGATTAATGCTTGAGATAAGCCAGGCAGGACTTTCTTTTAATATAGTCCTGAAGAAAAAAGATTCCATCTACAAGGCATTCGACAAAATTGACAGGGTCGCGAAATTCTCGGAAAAAGATGTCGAGAAATTAATGAACAATCCTGGAATAGTCAGAAATAGGCTTAAGATACTCGCGGCAATATATAATGCGAAAAAAATACAGGAACTTCAAAAAAAGCATGGCTCATTTAGGAACTGGATTGATATGCATCATCCAAAAACTCGGGAAGAATGGGTCAAGATATTCAAGCAGGAATTCAAATTCACAGGCGGGGAAATACTCAATGAATTCATGATGAGCATCGGCTATTTGCCTGGAGCTCATGACGAAGATTGCTATATGATGAAGAAAACTAAGCCGATGTATTTGAAGAAAATAGTGAAAAAATAAATATTCTTATAAATGAATAACTATTTCTTTTTCCAATGGCTAGTGAAGATTCTCCTGACTCTCAGGAAAGAAAAATAGAACAAATGATTGGTGCTGCTCCTAAAGACTATATATTAGACAAATGGAAGAGGCAAGACAATTTTTCTTTCATTGATATTATGCCGCGCAAATTCGAAAAAACAAGAACGGTCAGTTTCTTATTGCCTATAATAAATGGCCAGATCTATCTTGGCCAGAGAGGAACTCCGCCTTTTCAAGGTTTTTATGGAGGCATAGGAGGAAAGGCAGAGGCAAAAAGCGATAGATATCTTCATAATCAAAAACAACTAATAACAACCCATGGCGGCCATAAAAAAACATCTTTGACTGATATAATTGCGTCACAGTCCGGTCTAGAATTATTTAGCGAGACAGCAATAAGAGAATTTTGTGAGGAAATATTTTCTAAATCTAAATTTCCAGAAAATTTCACAAAACAAGATATAACTGATATCTATGGATTAGGATTCATACGGGATGTATTGCCTGAAGAGCCAAAGACGCAAAATATTTGTTATTTCTATATTGCAAATGTCAATAGAACAGATTTTTCTCCAAGTCCTAGAGAAATACTTAATTTCAAGAGCATAAATCAAATTCCATTATCTCAAATATTTCCTTTGACAAAGATGGCATTAAATCACCTAGAATATTCCCTAAATCCTGATAATGGTTTATCCATAGAGAAACTGGAGCCTTACAAAAAATATGATCTTTACAAGCAAATCACTATTTCTAGAAATGAAGAAAGAAAATTTACAAGCATGATGTTTGCATACCCTTTTGAACAGAGCTATTTTGATTCTTACGAAATTTAAGCAAGATCAAAAAGCAAGAATTCTGAATTATCGTCATGAGATTCTATAACTACATTGTTCATCGCTTCAATTGATGCCCCGTCTCCCTTCTCAAGCTTTATTTCATCATTAAGAGTCACAGATCCGCTAATTAACTGTATCCAAAGGCCTCTGCCTTTCTGGATATTATATTTTATTTTATTTCCTTTCTCAAGAATGCTTGCAAATACTTTTGCATCCTGGTTTATCCTGTAATTATTCTCATCATGTGATGCAATCAGGCAAAGCTTGTTTAGTTTTTGAGACCTGTCAAATTTGGCTTCTTCATGTCTTGGCTTGATATTCAATATATTTGGAATAATCCAGATTTGTATAAGATGAACATTCTTTCTTGTCGGATTAGTTTCGCTGTGCAACACGCCTGATCCAGCGCTCATTATCTGGACGTTTCCAGGGCCAATTTCTGCATGATTTCCCATGTTATCTTCATGCTTCAAGCACCCATCAATGACATAAGTTATAATTTCCATATTCTTGTGGGGATGCATGTCAAAGCCGTAGCCTCCCTGGACTATATCTTCGTTAATGACTCTAAGAGTTCGATAGCCCATGTGCTTTAAATCATAATATTCCCCGAAACTGAAAGTATGATATGTATTAAGCCAGCCATGATTCAAATGGCCTCTTTCATTGGATTTTCTGACAATTATGCTCATTTTATTCTCGATTACCCTTAGATTATTAATTGTTATCAATATAGTGCATATAGGCTATATATCAATGAATTATAATGTATTATAAATTATGACTTCTAATGCATTTAAAACCTTGACTTCATTTATATATACGTTGATATTCTAAGTATTATAGTCGAATGCTAAAGTAAACTATATTATTGTATATGATTTAACGTTAGTCATATTTAAATATTAGTTTTACTTAACTGGGACTATTAGGTATTGATTAAGCACAATTCCTTTCACAGGTTTAAAGCGATAACTTTTGAGAAAAATAACTAAACTAATAGGTGATAAGATGAATTGGATAAAAACAATATGGATTGTGCCAATGCTATTGGCACTTGTTTTGAGCGGTTGCTCAACAAGCGTGGATGTTGATAATACATTGATTAGAAATGAGTCAGGAGGCCAGACTTTCTGCACAGAAGATGCAAAGATTTGCGCAGACGGTTCAGCCGTAGGGCGAAACCCCAATAACAATTGCGAGTTTTACCCTTGTCCTGACGGAAGCAATTAGGTGATAATATGAATTGGATAAGTAAAATATGGATTGTGCCAATTATTTTGGCGCTCGTTTTGAGCGGATGCTCAACTAAAATAGATGTAGATAATAATTTGATTGAAAACAAGACAGATGTCGATGGCGATGATACAGACGTCGGCAATGGGCAGACTTTCTGTACACTGGATGCAAAAATTTGCTCTGACGGTTCAGCTGTAGGACGAGACCCTAATAATGGCTGCGCGTTCTTTCCTTGCCCTGATGAAGGTAATAATGGCGGAACAAAGATAGCTGCAGAATTCAGGAACTATGCTGCTAACAGCGTTGAGCAATGCGCTGCAACAACTTTCATCTGCGATATTCCAGGAACTAAGGCATTCTTTGATCAGAGCGGATGCGGATGCGAGGCAACAGAGCCAAAGAAATACACAACCGAAGATCTTGATGAGTGCCAACTAATAAGATACATGTGCGAGGAGAATTATGTTCCGTTCACTGATGAAGTTGGATGCGGATGCAAGTTCAGCTGGGATCTGGCTTTAGAGAATAGGTATCCTGATTCGCCTGAAGAAAATGCAATACAATGCACAGACGAGCAGAGAGGAGACGTAGCCTGCACTATGGAATATAATCCGGTATGCGGCTGGTTTGGCCAGAATATACAATGCATTGATTATCCATGCGCAGCAACATACGGCAACGGATGCACGGCATGCAGCGATGAGAATGTAGAATATTATACAGAAGGCTTGTGCCCCGAATAAAGCACAATCCATATTTTTATTTTTTTATCTTAATTTACCAATTATTTACTTAATTCTACTTAATTTTTTCATGAAAGTGGGATCTAGAAATGGAGCGATAAAATATGCTCCTGCAGCAATAGCTTCTTTTTCTTTATCTAATTCTTTTTGTTCTTTTGAAGTTCTTCCTCTTCTTTCAACATACATGTCATAGAAAAATTTCTGATGGTTTTCTGGAGTGTATTCTGATGCCTTTGATTCGAATATTCTTATTACTTTTTCACAATACTCACTGAATTGTTCGTCATAATGAAATTTTTCAGCTCCTGCTCCCTGAGCAAGATTTACCTTAGGATTTTTGCTAACTCTCTTGTATGCATCAACGAATTTGCCATTGCATATTATTGCCCTGATGGAAGAATATTTCCTATTTATCCTAGAATCAACAAATGGCTGAGCAACAGCTAGTGCGCTTTCAAATGAAAAATCGTTTTTATCTACGAAATCCTCAATATATGTTGTTTTGGCATTTTGAGTATTGTAGAATTTTAATATCCAGGAATAAGGAGGAACCATATAATATACTTGAAATTTTAAATCGAATACTTTACTGTCGATTCCAGCAGATCCTCTCGCATCATAATATTTTCTTAGCAATTCTTTTTTATCTATGAATTTCACGCCTTTGCCGCAATAGCCTAATACAGGCTTTATCACAAATTTTTCTGCTTTTTCATACAATTCTTCTATATCTGAATCATTAGAAAATCCAAGGCCTACAAGTGCACTATGAGGAATATCTTTTCCAATTTCTGTATCCTTAAGCAGTTCATATTGCAAGAATTTATTCGAAGCAAACTCTTCTGCAACAAAAGAATTTACCGTCGGATGAGGTAATATGTCATTTATGAAATTTAGGACTACGGATTCTTGGCCTTTGTAAGCTTCAAATTTTTTTGGCTTAAGTGTTGCCTCTTCTTCCTTTCCTTCGCTAAGTTTTTCTTTAAGCCATTCTATTTCTGCTTTTTTTGAGAGATGGAATGGATTTCTTTCTTCTAATAATTTTTTGAGATAGGGAACTTTGTCTATTTTCTCTATTATATTAAATATTCTAGAAAGTATAGGTCTTTTTTGCCTGAATTCTATTTCTCTTTGACTTGCCAAAATTCTGGCATATGATCCGTCGTTTTGAGTTAGTGTCCCGTATTTTTCCTGAAGCATTGAATGGACTTTTTCTTCTACACGGTTATCTCCGTATATTTTCTCAAATCCCTTCATTCCGCTTCGGACGCCGTTTACTTCTATTATATGCCTTTTGCCGTCCCTATCAACAATCATATCAAGTCCGTATAAACTCATTTTAATCTCTTTTAGAATATATCCTGTTAATTTCTGTGTTGATATATTTTTTTGTTATAGAAAATATCATTTCAAGAGTTTCTTCTTCCGGAAGAGAGCTTTTCATTTCTTCAATATTTACTTGAGCATGTTTTGCAATTTCAGGATCCTGAGCAGCCTTATATATTATCTCTACGCATTCAATTAATGTTAACATGGATTTATTGTAATATGATTCAGCATCTTTCCTATTAGGAAATAGTTTTCTTGTTATTTCGTCCCTGTATTTGAGGTTGGAAACAGTTTGCACAGGAGTTATTGCTTCTCTTCTCGCAATATCTTTTGCTGCATACGCCTTCTGGATTAAAATTTGTTCATGCACTGGGAAGAATTCAGATACTTTTTTAGTGAATTCTGTCAGATAATCATATACTTTTTGCATCTCAGGCTTTATTGCTGCTCCTGCTGATGTTTTTGCTTTGATTAGTTCTACTGCCCGGATATATTCATGAAGAACTTTTACATCATCTAAAAAATCGGATTTTTTATTGGACTCATTCATCATAGCATTATACGCTTGGTTTACTGATTCTGACATAGAAGGATATTCTTCCTGAATAATTTCATATAGTTTGCCCGCCCCGTACTTTTTTTCTTCAAAGGCATACTGGTTTATTATTTCTCTATTTACAGGATTATTTAATTCGAGCTTTCTTTCAAGAGCGCGTACATTGCTTTCTACAATCTGTGTCAAATCAGCCATAGTTTTGCTAAGACAGGGATGTTTATAAATTTTTCGAAAATATTGCTACTAGCAAGGAGTTACATAATTTAGCGTGCGTGTCAAGTAATAAATAAGCAACAAACTTAATAAATCCTCTTCCAATAAGGAATTTATGGATAAAAAAATGAAGAAATATGACCTGCATATGCATTCTTATTATTCTCCATGCAGCAGAAATAAGCCTGAGGAAATACTCAAGGCTGCAAAGCGCGCAGGATTAAACGGGATTGCAATAACGGATCATGATTCCATTTCATGCTATCTTGTTCTTAAGAAATTAAACAAAGATAAAAATTTCGAGATAATATGCGGCGAAGAAATCCATACGCAGCATGGGGATATAATTGCGCTCTATCTGAAAAAAGAGATAAAGAGCAGGGATTTTTTCATGGCAGTAAAAGAAGTCCATTCCCAAGGAGGAATAGTAATAATACCTCATCCTCACAGGCAAGTATATTGGCATAAATTCAAATATCCTTTATCTAAATTAAAGGGGAAGATAGATGCTATTGAGACTTTCAATTCAAGGAACACAAACAAGGCAAACCGCAAGGCAATAGCTGAAGCCGAAAAAAACGGCTTTGCCCAGACAGGCTCAAGCGATGGCCATTTGATATTTGATATAGGAAAAGGGTATACGATGTTTCCGGCAAATATGACTCTAAAAGAAGCCATTAGGAATAAAAAGACAGTTCCTGGCGGAAACAATAACTTCGGGACAATCTCAGCATTAGTATCTGCATTTTACAAGCGCATATTGACTCCTCTGTTTGGAATGAGGACAGATAAATATGATCAAAATGAAGTTTTAAGGCAGAAGAATAAATCCAATCTTAAAGATAAAAAAAGAAAGTATCAGGTCTTGAATGCAGGAAAATTAAAAAAATAAAATGGTTGAAAAATGAACGAAATATTACTAGTAGTGCTTCAGAGCGTGTATCTTCTTGTTCCTGCATATTTTGCAAACATGGCTCCACCTATATTTAAGAAATTAAAATTATTGAAGTCTCTTGACAGACCAATTGATGGAAATAAAAAATTAGGTGGAAAACCTATATTTGGAAAAAACAAGACTTATAGGGGCTTTTTATCTGGAATATTATTTGGTATTGCAGGAGCATACCTTCAGATGATCTTATTCTCATTGAATTTAGGATTTTTCAAAAGCATAAGCATTCCAGGCATAGATTATACTAGTCATGTTGTTGTTATACTTTTAGGATTCTTGCTTGGATTTGGAGCTTTAGCAGGAGATTTAGTCGAGAGTTTTTTCAAGCGCAGAATTGATATTCCTTCAGGAGGAAAATTCATACCTTGGGACCAGATAGATCATACAATAGGCGCTTATTTGTTTATCCTGCCGCTGCTAGCAGGACTCCTTTCATGGCAATTGTTTGCTTCATCAATAATAGTCGGGTTCTTTTTGCATGTTATAGTTAATCACATATCATTTTATATCGGCATAAGGAAAGAGAAATGGTAAAATCTATTACAAAAAAAGGCAGGGAAAAAATAAAGCAAAGCAAGGAAAAAATAGACCTGATGCTCCAGAAAAATTTAAGCAATAAAGTCTGGACAATTCCTAATATCTTGACAATTGTCAGGATCTTAAGCGCTCCATTTTTATTTTTCTTATTTTTGACAGACAGGTATTTCCTTGGCATAATCCTAATAGTGTTTGCAGCAATAACAGATCTCTTAGATGGATATATTGCTAGAAGATATAATATGGGCAGCTCAATTGGGCAGACACTTGATCCTATTGCAGACAAGATAATGATATTTACGCTGATAATTCTATCAATAATCAAATTTAATTTCCCTATATGGCTAAGCATAATAATAGTTTCCAGGGATATAATGATACTTCTTGGCGGGCTCTTATTAATAGCATTGAATAGAAATAACAGGATTCTCCTATCACCTAATATTTACGGGAAAATATCTACATTCACGCAATTTACAACAATCGGGATATATTTATTTGCCAAAATCTCAGGACTCTATGCCCAGCATTCCACTATAATAATTATATTGTTATATTTGACATGCATAATAACTGTACTTTCAGGGCTTCTTTACATAATCAAAGGATATAAGATATTCAGGGAAAATAGGTTATCAAAATCCGGAAATAAGTCTTTCAACCACAAGCTCTCAGGCTCGAAAAATAAAAATTTCAACATTGCAAATCTCCTGACAGTCTCAAGAATTATATTCATAATTCCTTTCATTATTTTGCTTGAGGGAAATTTTCCTTACAGGGAATATATTGTCGCATCGATTTTCATAGCACTATCATTGTCTGATCTTCTTGACGGCTATGTAGCAAGAAAGCGCTCTGAAGTCACAAGCTTTGGCGCCATGCTCGATCCTCTTGCAGACAAGCTTCTCGTCATAACTACATTGATTTTCTTGATTGGCCAGGATAGTGCAGTTAGGGCATGGATGGTTTGCGTTATAATCGCAAGAGAATTGCTCATAACTGCATTAAGATC
>DASPMU010000044.1:0-5690 GCA_035626895.1 Alphaproteobacteria bacterium | reverse complement strand
AAGGGCCGATATTATTTATCAGCTCGAAATATTTATGATCTTCTTTAAGATTTATCTGATTGAATTTTTCTTTGAATTCAAGAGCAATGTTCTGCGGGCTTTTCTTGAGTTCCTTTGCAAATAGAAAACATGGGACAGAATAATCCCCGAGCTTTGGATCCGGAGGAATTTCTATTAGTGATATTATTTTTGATTTATCCATTCCTGACTCTTCGTGCAAGAGCGTAGCTATTTTATGCTTGAAATCCATCATTACCGTACTCACGGATGATATATAAATTTTGTCAAGAAATATGTGAAAAGATAAAAATGATTTATAATAAAGAATAAAAAATTATCAGAATTACTCTGATTTTGCTTCTGCTTCGGCTGCAATTAATGGTTCTGGACCATACTTTACAACTCTTAGATTTATCTGGGCAGTCCTGTTGTAGACTGTGTTTCCAGCAACTGTTCTTCTAAGTCTCATGCCTTTTCTGTTGTAATTGTTTCCAAGGCCCTTAGTTGTAAGGATTGCTTTTCTCATAGTTCCGTTGACATCTCGTCTCATTGGAAATCCGCAATAATCAGATCCGCCGCTGATTTCGAACTCATAGCCATTGAAATCTATTGATTCGCCGTGTATTTTATCGCCTATCTTCTTTCCGAAAAATACGTTTGCTTGATCTTCCTTTAATTCTTTCTTTAGGCACTTTCCAGACTTGTCTGCTATATTTAATTTTAAATCCATTTTTTTCCTCCCAGAGTAATATTGCAATTGGAATATATTAGAATAAATGTCAACAATAATTGACTTTACTATTCATACAGCCACGATCGCGGCTAAGCATAGTTTCTAATAACTTCCAGAGGCATTATCCTCAGTCGTTATATTATGGGGAACAATTATTCATTTATAAATGTTATGTGTATGTCTGGCATAAAACATCGACATCAAAGCGCAATACTTGCGATATTTTCTGCGATATTCTTAATAAGAAATGCTCCCATGTAAAAAGAAATTGGTTGAAGATAAAGTTGTGGGGGATAAAAATGGACGAACAAACTTTAGAGGACAAAACTGGTTTTTTTGGGCGAATGAAATATGCAGCAATTCCTGCAGCGCTAACTGTAGGTGCATATTTCATGCCAGAAATAAAAGCGAGATATAATTCTCTGAACGAGGATAAGAAAATGAAATGCCAAAATACTATTCTTTGGGGCGTTGAGATTGCAGGAACTGTAGCAGCTGTAGTTTCAGGAGCAAAACTTTACCGAAATTATAAGGCTGGAAATAGCAGGGGAAAAGAAAATTGAAATTCTTTTTTATTTTTTTATTAGGGAACTTAGAAAATAACTTCAGGAGATAACTCTAATTTAGGAGAATAAAATGATCGAAGAAATACTCAAGAAATTGCAAAACCTGAATATGTCATCAGAAGCTTTCAAGGAAATTAGCGATGTTGCGCGAAAGTTAATGTCTTGCGACCCTAAAGCTTTAGACGGGAATATTTCTGAATATTTTATAAGGGATAAGCTTGGGGACTCTGCATATATCAATATAAGAAAAATGTATCATGAATTTATAGGGTATAATGATAAAAGCGGAAATAATCAATATGATAAAAATAATCAACACACTAAAAATAATAAAAAATTGCTAAGGACGTGATCTCTATGGAAAAAAGAAATATTTTCTATACTGGCCTTGCGGCCCTGAGCGGCATTGCAGGATATTTGGTTGGAAGATCAAAAAGCTTCAGGGGAGTTTCCCTGACGCTTATGGCAGTATCAATGATGATGTATCTTCCGCGCGGATGCGACCTAATAGATACTTATATGAAAAACCAAAATGATATGAAAATTTACAAAATGAAAATTGAGATGCGCAAAGATTCCCTGGATAATATTCTTACTTTCGAAGAAATGCGGAAGGATTCAATATACTCTATGTATTCGAAAATGATTGATAAAAATAATGCAGAAATAAGAAAAATAGTTGGTGAAATGCGTTATGAGAAGAACGAGGCAAAGCGTGTCTACAAAGACATTCGCGAAGAAATGACTGAATTCAAAAACTGCATGTCGGAATATTACGTCAACCAGAAAGATAAATGGAGGGGAAAATGATTGTAATAGAATTGTCTGGCTAGATTTTCACAATATACTTTTTCCCTTCATATACTACTACGTCGCCGTCTCTTAATTTTTTCTTGTTTCGCGTTTCGACAGTGCCGTTCACCTGCACTTCTCCATCGCGGATTATATTTTTCGCCTGCCCGCCAGTCGGCGCAAGATTATTTATTTTAAGAAATGTATTAAGTTCTATATATTTTTCATTTTCCTGCTTGATTGGTTCTGTTACCATTGTGATTAATTAATAGTCGAATAATTTTTTTTGTTTTTTATCGTATCTTTCAAGATACTTTGGCGGACTTACACTGACAAATGAATAGCCATGCTCTTCAAGCATTGTTTTCGCATTTGAACTTATTTTTGGAGCAGCAATTATTCCTCTTATTGCATCTTCTTTTATTCCCTTGCTTTTTGCAATCTTTTGTATATATCTATGAAGCTGCGAGACTGCCTTGAAATCTGCATTATCTCTCTTGCATTCTATTACGACAACTTTTCCATTCTTATCAGTTCCAAATACATCTATGAATCCGAATTTTGTATGTTCTTCCCTGCTAAATGGCTTGAAGCCTTTTTCTATGATGAGCGGATTGTCATAGATCATATCGCTCATGTCTTTTTCGCTTCCTACAACTTCAATATCTGCTCCATCCTCTAATTTATGGCTATTATAGAATTGTATCTTGTGAATTTTTGCGTCCAGGAAATCTTTGAGAAATAAGTGTTTTGCCTTGAGAATTATCTTGTCATTTTCAACTGTGATTTTGACTTCAGTTCCTTCTTTCATGTAATTTATGGGGTTGACTCCGCTTGGCTGATGAACGAGAATTGTCTTGTCATTTTTGACAATTATTATTCTATCTCCGGTGTGAAGGTAGCTTTCAACTTTTCCATAATAAGAAACTTCGCAGCTTGCGCCAATTATTACTGTTTCATTTCTCTCAAGGGCAGTGTTTATGATATTGACATCATTTATGACTTTCTTGTCCATTCTCTCCCCAACCGCTCTTGACTATGATAATTAATGCTGCTTTGATTTTATCGTTTAGCAAGCAAATATATTGATATTGCTAAAAGTATTAGTGATAATATGTCTACGCATACGCAGAATATGCAATATATTGTGAGTATGAATGCCTGGATGTATATGAAATATAGTGCAAGCGCTCCTGCTGCAAAGCCTGCAAGGATTATCATGTATTTTGACAATTTCTTTATGTTAGTATTTTTTGTGAAATTATTTGCCAGTGCTGCTAATGCAAGGAGGGCAAATCCAAATATTCCAAGGTATGGGTTTTTGAAGCCGAATAATGAAGCATATTTGCTTGTCTGGACTATCTGGCATCCATCGCCATCTGTTATGATCATGCATATGCTTTCTTCTCCTGTTTCGTAATACTTCTTTTCATTCATTATAAGAATTGATAGAACTAAACAGAGTATTGCTATTCCAAAAACTATGTAATTTAGATTTATTCCGAATATTTTGTTATCTTTATTGCTATTTGAATTGCCGCGTGATTTAGCTGCAGTATGCTTGCTTTTAGCTTTCATGATAAAGATTCTGTTAAGTTATATTATAAATTTTATGTAATATACATAAAATCTTCCAACGAAATGAGTAAATTTTAGGATGGATATTTGCATAGCTAAACTAAAAAGTATGATATTATCATACGATTGGAAAACTATATAAACACCGTTTCATTACCTAGCGTTATGAAAACAATAGTTGATCCAAAAGAAAATGAATTGCACCTTAAAGCTACATGCGCAATAGTAAGCAGAAAGCCTGCACTAAATGCATCTTCCCATAAGACTGCAGTAATTTCATTATATCCAATCAATAATCCTCATATGAACGATACATTTCCTACAGAATCATATGAATTTACGGATGTGGAAAAGATACGAATAAAAGGACTCAATGTATCTTATTATCTTGAAGGAAATGATATTGTCATAAACGACCTTGAAGAACTCCTCGTTCTGAAAGAAAATAAATTCTTGGTACTCAAGGGTTACCAGTTTGAAATAGAAAGAAGAAGGAAGTAATTAATATTAAATTAAAAAAGATATAAAATAAAAAATATTTTTTTTAAATAATTCTTGATTATTCAGGAAGCTCATCTGAGACTTCTATATCATCAAGTTCTCCAATATCCGGATCAATTGATTCTTCATCAATACTTAGATCAGAATCAACTGCTGGAGGTATTGCAGCAGCATTCTGATCCGTATTCATGGTTTTATCTTCAGGCATGCTTGAGCTGCACCCTGAAATCAAGCTGATCGCGATTATTGTTATGATTAAAGCGATTATTCTCATTCTTAATCATCTCCCTCATCGCTGTTGTCATCATCTGTCTCATTATCTGAATTATTCCTGCCTTTTCCTCTGTTACTGCTGCCTTCACTGTCATCGTTTCTGTCTTGCAAGTTCTTTCTTCTTTCCTTCAGGATGTCTTTTGAGATATCTTTCATATCTTTGTTTGCTTCTTTGATATTGCCCCAAGTCTCTTCTAATTCCTTATCTTCGTATTTCTTTCCTCTCTGGGCTTTCTTTTCTGCTTCTTCGATATGCTTTTCTATGTCTTCAAAAGATTTGTCAACTCCTGCTTTTTTAGCTTCATCTTTTAATTTGCTATTGTATGCCTTTAACCTGCCAATCTCAAATTGCGCTGCTGCATGAAGGCTTTCTTCTCTTAATTCCTTAAGATATTCTTTGACTGCTTGCCTGTCTCCTGATTCTATTAGTTCCTGAAGCTTTGCGTTTCTTGCTTCAATTTCTTTCTTTAATGCTTCAAGATCTTCTGTTTCAAGGCCGCTTTTTTCCATCCTGTCTATTCTTTTTTCCCAATTCTTGTTAAGCTCTTTGTAATGCTTTGAAGCTAGTTTTGCCATCTTTTCTTCTTTGTCGCTTATGCAATCAGCATACTCTTCACGCAAATCTTTCAATTCATCAATGATATCTGCTTTTGTATCATTAGTTAAATTGTACTGCCTGAAATTCTTCTTAGCTTCATGCAAGTCTTTTGTAGCTTCCAGGAAGTGCGGCTTGAATACTTCAGATACATATCTGTTGAATTCAGTCTTATTTGTCTTGTTTTTTAGTTCCTCAAGCTTTTCCAAATCTTCAAGCAATGTTTCTTTGTGATCTGATAGGTTTAAACTTGAGACATATTCTTCAAATATATCTATCTGATCGTTTGTCAATTCGACTTTACATATGAGATGTTCATATCTTACATTAAGCGCTTCTCCAAGCCTTGCTTTAGGGCTTGTTACGTTAGTGCTATTAGTAGAATTTGTAGTTACATTGTTGGTTGTATTTGTCGTTGTGTTAGTAGTTACATTTGCTGTAGTGTTGGTTGTTGTATTAGTTGTGGTGTTCGTGGTAATATTCACTGTATTGTTTACTGTTTCATTGGTCGTTGTGTTTGTTGTTTCGTTTTCTGCAAGTACTATGCTTCCAAGTATTAAAGTCATAGCAAGCATCATAAGTAATATTTTCTTCATTTTTTCCCTCCAAAATGTTTCGTTATTTTTAATATAATTGCATCGGAATTGGCAAA
>DASPMU010000043.1:0-8483 GCA_035626895.1 Alphaproteobacteria bacterium | reverse complement strand
TGCACATATGCATATCTTTTGATGGCCTGCAATTATATCTGGCCTCTTCTCTTGCTTTTACCAGCATATTTACAATATCAAAGTTAAATATTTCAGATAATGAAACATTCCTTAAATCAGTTATTTTCTTTTTATCCAAAGTTTCTTTTATGTTTCCAGTTATTTTATAATCTTCAATCTTGAGTGCTGAATTAAGGTATAAATACGTGTTTGGATTAGCTTCTAGAATTATTTGCTTCTCCCTTGAGCTGTTTTCGATTAGATCCAGGGAATCATTGATCGCTTTCCCAAATGCTGATAATTCGTCGTCGCCTCTGATTGCTATCCTGGAATGGGAAGGCTTGCTATGTATGTCTATTATCTGTTTTTCTATAGATAGCAGCCTTGATATTATGAATTCGTTGAAAAACCAATATTGCAGGAGAATGAATATTATAGTAGCAATTATCATTGCCTGTATGATGTATCTTACTGAATTTTTACCCTCTAAATATATTTCTCTTTGTTCTTGAGTCTCAAGTATTGCTACAGGCTCTCCAAATATATCCCTTAGTAAAGTCGCTGCCAAGATATTTTTCTCATCCAGATGCGTTATCTCAATATGGACTTCTTCTTCCTCAGGGCCCCAGTCTAAGTCATTAGTCTCAGTAATAATGTGTTCTGATTGCATATACTGCGCGTATTCTGGCGAATTATTATTGTAAATGTCTGCTGAAATATGTATCTGCTCAACTATGTTTTGAATGAATTCTTCATCCATGATCTTTCCAAATACTAGAGTTCCGACTATTGGTCCAGTCTCGTCGCTTTTAAGAATAGGTCTTGCAGAAATTATTGCAAGACCGTCTGGCAATTGCATAAATCCATTATAATGCGATGATTCATTGAGGCACATGATTGACTGATAATTTTGCTCTATGAATGAATATATGGTGCTTTCTGACTCAGAAGGCGTGCCATATTGAGTCTCTGTATTGAAGATGTTTTTTCCAAAGATTATTTTTCCATCATTTCTTATTAGTATTCCAAAATCTATGCCCGTACGTTCAAGGCTCCCGAAAGTTATTCCAGTCTCTCCATATTCGTCATTCTGTTCTAGAATGGCATAATATGTTTCGTCCCAAACTGCATAATCATTAGTTGTAGAATCTACAGCAATCATCTTATCTATTAAAGCATCGCTGACTCTGATCATATTTTTTTCGACTATAGAATTCTCTATGCTTGCAAACCTTGGGATTATTATATAATTAGCAAGCAATAATGCGGATATGATGATGCATATTCCAAATACTGTTGTTATAGCTGCTATTTTTAGTTTAATATTCATGCATGCCTCTAAATAATGCAAAAACACTCCTAAAACTATTTATGAGAAATTTCAGCACCCTCTTTATTTTTAATTTCATGTATTTATAAAATTATAAAAGCATTAATTAATACTATTGTATACTTAGGATACAATAATATTGATTTTAGGGATTGCTGTTTATATAGTTAACTTTTTCAATATGTTATTCTAAAAATGAAAATTATTTATTTTCAAGTGATTATTTTTTTATATCTCCAAATCAAAACATTTATATGTACTTCCAATCATAATTTAAAAATTGAAGGTGAGGCATCAATTGGAGAAAAAACAAAAACACTTGAGTAAAACACATCAGCGCTTAATTGCATTAGTATTATTTGTCTGCATCATCGTCAATGTTTTCATCATGCTTCTAAATATAGAGTTTGCGCACGCAGAACAATGCAATGCAACATTGACTCCTTGCGGCGGCGGATGCACTGCAACCGATATGAGCGATATGTTCCAAGGTGTCACTAATTTTGAAAATACTATAGGTGACATTTCTGGATGGGATGTCAGCTGCGTTACCGATATGTCTGGCATGTTTGCTAATTCTGATTTTAATGGCGATATTTCTTCTTGGAATACTGCTTCTGTTACTGACATGAGCTATATGTTTGCTAATTCTGATTTTGATGGTGATGTTGCTTCTTGGGATACTAGCAGTGTTGTTGATATGTCTGGTATGTTTAAGGATTCTTCCTTTAATCAGGCTGTTGGAGGCTGGGATGTCAGTCATGTAACTGACATGAGCGACATGTTTTCTGGCACTACATTTGATCAGGATGTTTCTTCTTGGGATACTAGCAGTGTTGTTGATATGTCTGGTATGTTTAAGGATTCTTCCTTCAATCAGGATATTTCTTCTTGGAATACTGCTTCTGTTACTGACATGAGTTTTATGTTCTCTGGCTCTGTGTTCAATCAGGATGTTTCTTCTTGGAATACTGCTTCTGTTATTGATATGAGTGATATGTTTTCTGGTTCTGTTTTTAATGGTGATATTTCCCAGTGGGATGTTAGCTCTGTTGTTGATATGTCGAGTATATTTGAAAATTCTCAATTTACAGGGGATATTTCTTCTTGGAATACTGCTTCTGTTACTGACATGAGTTTTATGTTTTCTGGTTCTGTTTTTAATGGTGATATTTCCCAGTGGGATACTAGTAGCGTTACTGATATGTCTAGTATGTTTGAGAATTCCCCATTTAATAATGATATTTCTTTATGGAATACTGCTTCTGTAAATGATATGAGCTTTATGTTTTCCGGCTCAGTGTTTGATCAGGATATTTCCCAATGGAATATTGGCTCTGTTGTTGATATGTCCAGCATGTTCCACGAAGGATCATTATCGACAAGTAATTATGATCTCCTGCTTAGATCATGGAGTTCATCACCGCAGCAAGGAGTTGTTTTTGATGCGGGAAGTTCAGTCTACAGCTTGTATGGACTTGCTGGCAGGCATGCTTTAGAAGATACTTATGGCTGGACTATAATAGATGGCGGCATAGACAGAACTGACATATGTTCAGAACATCTAAGGCCATGCATGACTCCAGTAGAATGCACTGCAACAGATATGTATCAGATGTTTTATACCACTGCATCTAACCCTCCGGATTTCGACTCAGTTTATGGAGATATAACAGGATGGAATACTAGCTGTATAACGGGAATGGGAATGATGTTTGCAGGACAAGAAAATTTCAACCAAGACATTTCAGGCTGGGACACTAGCTCTGTTACAACTATGTGGCGAATGTTTGGAGGGGCAAAAGCATTTAATCAGCCTATAGGTTCATGGGATACAAGCAGCGTTACTGACATGAATTTAATGTTCCATTATGCAGAATCATTTGACCAGCCACTAGGATCATGGGATATATCCCAAGTTACAAATACTGAGAGCATGTTCTATAGGACTGGACTGTCCACTGAGAACTATGATAATTTGCTAAACGGCTGGGTCAATACTGCGCCAGACAATCTTGAATTAGATGTAGGAAGTACAATGTATAGCAAGGATGCCTTAGATGCAAGAAACACATTAGTTAATGAAAAAGGATGGACTATTACTGATGGAGGATATATATGCGTTGAATCTTGGATCCAATGGAATTCTTCATGCAATGGAACAGGTTACACTATAAATTATAATGATGAAAACAATTGCGGAACAAATAACAACTTACCTTCCAACAATGGAGAAATAGTATCATGTACTATTCCTGTACAAATTGCCTCCGGCCTTGCATGCAGGGAGAATTGGCAGTGTGAAGAGTGGCTTTCTTGCTCATCACCAGGAATAACAACCAGGACTTGCTCTGATAAGAATAATTGCGGCACAGAATTTAATAAACCAAGGTTATCAAAAGAATGTATATTTAGTGATAATTTTGAAAAATTAAAGAAAGATGTATCAAGCTTAATATCTTCTAAAAAGAAATCGGCATTATTCGATATAGTTTTAGAAATAGTTTCAGAGCCGAAAGTAAGCTCTGACGGATTGACGATTAAGGTATCGCTAATAAATTTTGGATCATCAGATACTGTAGATGCTAACTTAGAATATGCAATATATGATGTTGAAGGTACGGCTGTAAAAGAATTCACCAAGACTGTTCCTGTAAAGACGCAGGTAGAATATTTGGAAAATATAGATACAACAGACCTTGCTAACGGAAGATATGTCTTGAATATGAAGTTAACTTATGCAGGCCAGGTAGACTCTGCAAGCGCGGAAAAAGTATTTTATATTGGAAATAGCGCATTAATCAATCTATACAGGAAATTAGATGCCACAACTTACATTCTCTTCACACTGCTTATTGCATTGCTTACTTCCAGGTTCTTCTATCGAAGATCTAGAGCTCAAAGCCCAAGAATTGATCCAGACAGTAATTTCTTAACTTCTTCTTATGTGACTTCTGACCAGCTCCAGACAGTACGTAAATTATGGAATTTCGGCAAGAAGACTGAATCCAAGAAACCTGAGAAGAAACCAAGCAAAGCTTCAGGCGCCAAGACTAAGCACTCAGGCAAATAAAATTTGTATAAGTCTTTTTTTTTCACAAACATTCTTAAATTAATCATTAGTTTTCATATTGTGGATCCTAAAACTGATTACTTGAAAATATTGAACGCGCTAAAGGATATTCCTTTTGCTGTCGGCAAAAAGCTTCTCATAGATTATCTTCAGGGAAATGAGGAGAATGAATCAATTGCAAGAAATGGATTGTTTAATAACAAGTCTTTCGGATCGCTTGCGTATACAGATTTAGAGATTGAAAAAATCCTTGACGTCTTGCTATCTTATGAGCTTGCAAGATATACTACAGTTCCAGGAAAGAAATTTTGGAAAGTTCTCGAGCTCACGCCTAAAGGCAAGGCAGAATTTGATAAGCCGTCACTAACAATCGATGCAAAACCAAAAATTGCTCTTGATTTTAACGGAGTCCTTTCTTCTAAAATCAGCCCTGTAACAGAGGAAGATAAGCAACTCTTTAATGCGTTTGGAAAAATTCTTGAAAATTTCAATGACGAGCAGAAGAAGGCAATAATTTCAAACAAGAATCATATATTATGCATAGCAGGAGCAGGCTCGGGAAAGACAACCGTCCTTACAAAGAGAATAGAATTCTTGATAAATTATAAATCAGTAAATCCCCAAAGAATTCTTGCTATAACATTTACAAGAAAAGCTCGGACTGAAATGATGCAGCGCCTTCAGACATTATCCAATACTTCGCAAGTCCGGGTTGAAACATTCAATTCTTTTTGCGAACAGCTGCTTAAAATCCATGGAAATAAATTATATAACCGAGAAGTCCGGGTTATTACATATCCGGAAAAATTCATGATAATAAACAAAGCACTTTCCCGCCTTAATACGACGATGGATAGGGCGATAAATGCGTACTTTACTCCGATGCAAAGGCGCCTGAAGACAAATGAGCAGCTGGCAAATATTTTTATGAATGATTGCTTTTTCATCAGGGATTATATGAAATTGAAATCATGCGATGTAAAGACTCTTGCCGCAAACAATAATTCTGCAAAACTGGTATTTGATATATGCGCTTTTGTAGAATCTTACATGTTTGCAAATGGCCTTCGCGATTTTGCAGATCAGCTTACAGATACCTTGCTTTTGTTTGAAAAATATCCGAGTCTCATGCCTAAATTTGATCATATATTAATCGATGAGTACCAAGACATAAATTCGACACAGATAAAGCTTATTGATGTATTAAATCCGGAAAATATTTTTGCAGTCGGGGATCCAAGGCAATCGATTTATGGCTGGAGGGGATCAGATAACAGGTATTTGCTGAATTTCAGCTCAAAGTATCCTGATAGCCAGCTGCTTCTCTTGACTGATAATTATAGATCAACTCCTGCAATTGTAAATCTTATCAACGAATCAATAAAAGATATGGGACTTGCAGACTTGCAATCAAAAGTTTCTGGCAATGGTGGAGCAAAGCTGCTGCATTTTGCAAGCGAAGCTGCAGAATTTGAATTCATCATACAAAAAATAATTTCTTCGAATATTTCAAGAAAAGAAATATTTGTATTGGCCAGGACAAACAGGCAGCTTGTAGAATTCTCGACGCTTCTTAATGCAAGGCGCATTTCCCACGTCCTAAGAAGCGACGAGCTTAGGAAATCTGCCGAGGCAAAAGATCAGGATATAACTCTTGCAACAATACATGCAATCAAGGGACTTGAAGCAGAAATGGTTTTTGTAATAGGATGCACGACTGCAAACTTTCCATGCCGCGGAACAGAACATCCTGTTGTAGAAATGGTAAAGCTTGAAGAATATGACAAGGAATTGGAAGAGAAAAGATTGTTTTATGTAGCAATGAGCAGGGCAAAGAAAGAACTTTATCTTACATATTCGGGCAATAAACATACTACCTATATAACACTTGATATGCTAAATCTTCTCGATAATAGTGCGCGCGAGAAATTTGTCAAGGAAAATAAAATTGAGAAAAATTCGAAATTAGCTAAGATTTCGCCTGATAAAAATGATTCTTCTTCTAAAAAACCTTCTCCTAAAGCTGCCGAAATAAATTTGATGAAAGCAGTCTTATTGAAAAAATGGCGTTCGGAGAAAAGTTCAAGCGCAAAAATTCCTGCATATATGATTCTTCATGATTCTACAATAAATGATCTTGCTCAAAAAATGCCGATGACTCTTGAAGACTTAAAGAAAATCCATGGCCTCGGACCTGCAAAGATAAAGAAGTACGGGCATGATATACTGGAAATATTGAATAGTTGAAGAGATTATATTTATAAAAATTCTTTTGGAACTTCCATCCCTATTTTCTTGAAGAATAATTTTACAAGCATAGAAACTTCCGGATTGTACTTGTATGTTATCATCTGTTCTCTTTCCATTGATGATAAATATTTTATCAGGTATGACGTAATCTGGGCTTTGAGATTGAATGCTCTTCTAATGTTTGATGCCCATTCTTCAAATATTATGTCTCTTTCTGTTTGAGGCTTAGCGTATTCATATTGGATTTTAAGTGGTATCTTGCCGTATTCTTGAGTGCAAACTTCCATCATTTCATCCTGAACGTCAATGAATGCGTAACATTTTACTAACTTAGGATTTTCATATAAGTAATCGTACATTTTCATTGCAGCGAAATCTATTGCTTTTTTCATATTGCTTAAAATATCAAAATAGAGAATTATCGGCGTAGAATATTTTTTCATGAGACTGCTGCCGAGACTCTCATGGGCATATTTCTTTAGCATGACTACTGATTCATCATAGCTTTCTGAAACCTCGCTTGGAACCTCTTTGAAATAATGCTTTGTAGATCTGAACGCAATATATGATATGTTAGAAGGAACTTTAATATCAACTAGCTTGCTTGAGAGTAGGTCATTGATGTCGTTATAAGAATAGCTTACTGTTTTTTTGGCCTGATATATTATTCTTCTGATATAAATAAACTCTTTATTATCAGGAACTTTTAGCTTTACAGAAATCTTGTGATATATTTTCGAGAGCATATCGACATATTCTATCTCTTTGCCAAGATGCTTATGATCTTTGCCATCGTATTGTTGAAGATATGCTACAAGCGGGAGAAGAGATAATTCAATGCCTACGCGAAATTCATGTAACCCTCTTAGATACTCGCCAAGAACACGATCGTAATTATCGAATGTATTGTTTAACTGAACCATGAATTTCCCCCAAGCTTATGGTCAGAACTTTATGGTGTTTATATATTTTATTTGTTTTCTCAGAGCAATACTGCAAATTTTTTATTTTCATAAAAATCTCAAAATAAAATAAAAAATTATTCCTTTGCCCCATAGCCTACTCCCAGTGATATTACTGCTAATGCTAAATGGAGATAGTTGTCAGCTGGATTTAGATGTATGAGCGATGCCATAAGGCCGGGCGCTACTAATCCCAACACAAAAACAGCAGCATATACCCATCCGAATGTCAGATTTGCAACTCTTCCTGCAAAAGCTATTAGCAATATCCCGCTTAATAAATGGATTATGCTATGCAGTATATTTACTCCAAATCCCATCAAAAGTCCTTCACCCACAAAAAATCCTGCAATACCTATCAGAGCCAGAACTGCTCCTACGATTTGCGCATAAGTTTTTTGTATGTTTGCCATTTTGACCTCCTATCGTGTTATAAATGGATAATAACATATCTCCCGGAAGTTTTTAAATATTATTATGGTGTCCTCTCGAAACAGTAATGGAAGAAAGATACCTTTTTAAAACAAATTCCACTACCTAAATTATGAATGAAAAAGAATATTTCACTAAAGTTGAACATTTAACAAAGGAATTGCTATCTGCTGTTGGCGAAGATCCAAATAGGGAAGGTCTCAAGGATACTCCTGCAAGAGTTGCAAGGATGTATAAAGAAACTCTCAAAGGCTACTCCAATGACGATCCTGAATTAACAGTATTCAACAATGATGAAAATTATAATGAAATGATTATTGATGAAGGATACTTCTATTCGATGTGCGAGCATCACATGGTCCCTTTCTTTGGAAAAGTCTTCATAGCGTACATTCCTGACAAGAAAATCGTTGGGCTTTCAAAGCTGGCGCGCGTA
>DASPMU010000042.1:0-6099 GCA_035626895.1 Alphaproteobacteria bacterium | reverse complement strand
TTTGAGATATATCACTAAGTCAGCGAAATCTCCATCACCGGAAACTAATACTATTGTGTCAACTTTTGAAGCTACTCTGATAGTATCCATTGCAATTCCAACATCCCAATCTCCTTTTTTATGGCCGCCATAGAATACCTGAAGCTCCTTGCTTCTTATTTCAAATCCGATATTTTCAAGAGCATCGTAGAAATTCTGCTCATCAGGAATGTCAGCTTTAATGACATATGCCATTGCCCTGACTAATTTCCTGTTATCAACTGCCTTTTTTAGAAGCATTCCAAAGTTTACTTTTTTATTGAAAAGGTTTTTTCCAGAATAATACATATTTTGTATATCTACAAACACTGCAACTCGCTGCTCTTTATGCTTGTTCATAGGTAATTTTGCGCTGCTGTTTAATATTTTCATTTAATCATTCCTCATGTGTTTATTCTAATTATTTATCTAACTTATTCAGTCTTCTTATCTGACTTCTTCTTTCTTGGCTTTTTAACCTTAGGCTTCTCTTTTTTCTTTCTATTATTTAATAATTCCTTTTGTTTATCAGTCAGTTTTTTAGTTTCAAGAACAGAATCTTCAATTTTTATTGCGTCAGGATTGCTAGAGAATTTTTCAACTATTTTTTCCTTTAAAATATCATGTATTGCTTCCCTTGTTATAACTAGGTCGTCTTTTGTGAATAAAATGTTGCAATTTACGCAAAAATACTTATAGATATCATTGCCCTTGACATCTCCCTTGCAAATAGGGCAAGCGCCCTTTACTGTTTCAATATTGGATTCATCACGAAACTTAGACATATTCTCATACAAGATAAGCTTATTTATATGTGTTGCTATTGATTTCTTTGTATTTATTCACGTAAACTATTTAAATAACCCTCCAGTTTCATTATATACATATTTATTCGTATTCGGGGTAATTTTAATCTAAAATGTCTAACTCTTATAATTTCAAGGAATCAGAATCAGAAATATTGAAGTTCTGGGAAGATCAAGATATTTATAAGAAGATAAAGCATAAGAACCATGGCGCGCCAAAAGAGAAAAGATTCTATTTCCTTCAAGGCCCGCCTTATACTTCTGGAAGACTTCATGTTGGACATGCTTGGAATCACGGTCTGAAAGACATGGTCATGAGATACAAAAGAATGAATGGCTTTGACGTATGGGACAGGGGCGGCTATGATATGCATGGTCTTCCGACAGAGAACAAAGTCCAGGCAAAGCATAATCTAAAATTCAAGAAAAACATTGTAGAATTTGGCGTTGATAAGTTCATAAGAGAATGCATCAAGTTCTCGCAGGAGAATGCAGAACTCATGAGCCAGGATCTATGGAAGATGGGCGTATGGATGAATCACGAGAACGCATACATGCCAATACATAATTCTTTCATCGAAGGAGAATGGTTCTTGATCAAGAAAGCTCACGAGAAAAACCGCTTGTATAAAGGAAACAGGGTAATGACATGGTGCAAGAGCTGCGAGACCGCACTTTCAAAGCACGAATTAGAATACAAAAATGTCAGGGATACTTCTATATTCGTAAAATTCAAAGTTCACGGAAAGGACAATGAATACATAATAATCTGGACCACAACTCCTTGGACAATCCCATTCAACTTGGCTGTAATGGTAAATCCTGAGCTTGATTATGTCAAGGCAAAAGTTCATGTTGATGAAACTCATGAAGGCAAGGCTGAAAGTAAAACGGAGACATGGATTGTCGCTTCCGCACTTGCAGGAGTGTTTATTGGCGGCGCTGCAGGAAAGAAATTCGAAGTTCTTGAAACTTTCAAGGGAGATAAACTTCTAGGATTATCATATGATCATCCATTCAATAAAGATTCTCATATGCATGCAATCTACTCAGATCTAAAGAAACATCAAAAGAATGTCCATACAGTAATTCTTTCAGAAGAATTCGTTGACACAACAGCAGGAACAGGAATAGTTCATTGCGCTCCAGGATGCGGTCCTGAAGACTTTGAAGTTGCAAAGAAATTCAATATTGCGGGCTACAATGTCGTTGATGAACTTGGAGTATTTCCTGATCAAACAGGAAGATTCTCAGGCCTTACGGCAAAGACTGATGATAGATTATTCATTGATATCCTGCGCGAATATGGCGCTCTTGTAGAACAAACTTATGTTGATCACGAATATGCTCACTGCAACAGGTGCCATAATCCAATTATCTTTAGATTAACAGAACAATGGTTCTTCAAAGTCGAAGACTTAAAGGATAAAATGATTGAGTACAATGATGGCTCAAGCTGGTATCCTGATTCTGGATATAATGCGTTCAATTCATGGCTAAAGAACTTACGCGATAATTCTATAACGAAGCAAAGATTCTGGGGAACCCCCGTTCCAGTATGGGTCTGTACAAACAATCACTGCAACAAGTACGAAGTAGTTGGATCAATAAAAGAATTAAAAGAAAAAGCAACAGATCCAAAACATGTTCCAGAAAACTTGCACAAGCCTTGGATTGATTCAGTAAAACTAAACTGTTCATGCGGACATGAAATGAATAGGATTCCTGATGTTCTAGATGTTTGGATTGACGCAGGAAGCGCTAGCTGGAATTGCCTTGACTATCCGCATCAGACTGAATTATTCGATAAATATTTCCCGGCAGACTTCATTGTCGAAGGAAAAGATCAGATAAGAGGATGGTTCAATCTATTGATGGTAGCGTCTGTTCTTGCATTTGACAAGCCCGCGTTCAGAAGTGTTGTAATGCATGGCTTCTTGACAGATGTTGACGGCCAGAAAATGTCAAAATCTCTTGGAAATGTAATTAGTCCCTACGAAATAATTGACAAGCATGGTTCAGATACTTTAAGATATTACATGACTGGAACAACCGCAGGAGAAGACATAAGATTTAGCTGGGATGAAGTTGCATTAAAATACAAGAATTTGTTAATTCTATGGAATCTTCACAATTTCCTAATTGACTTCCAGTCAAATAACAATATCCGGTTAGTTCCAAATCCAGTCCTTGATGATGAAGAAAGATATATGCTTTCAAGACTTCACTCAACAATAAAAGATGTAACTGAATCCATGGAGAAATATCATCTTGACGTCATTCCTGAAAAAATCGAATCATTATACATGGATCTTTCGAGAGTATACATCCAGCTAGTAAGGGAGAAATCAACAATTGGCAGTGAGCAGGAAAAAGAAGCAGTACTCTATACTATTTATCATACGTTGTTTGAAACTGTGAAAATGTTATCTATTATCTGTCCATTCATAACTGAGAAAATATACTTAAATCTCAAGAACACAACAGAGTTCAATTTGATAAAAGAGTCGATACATGATTTTGACTGGCCAAAGGCAGATGAGAGATATATTGACTCCGATTTAATACAATCCATGGCAACAATACAGGACGTTATGCAGTCAATACTTGCATGCAGGGACAGGATAAATACGGGCGTTAGATGGCCGCTTTCAGAAGTAATTATTGATACAAGCGACAAAGAAGTATCTCACGCAGTCGACCTTCTGAAAAATTTAGTTTCAAGGCAGGTCAATGTCAAAAATATCTCATTTAAGAGCCTTGATGTAGATGTCAAGATAAAACCTAATTTTAAAACTATTGGAAAAGACTTCGGGGCAAATACTAGCAAAATAATCGGATTGATTAATACTCATACGGATAAAATTGCCCTTCACATGAAAGACAATAAGCCTTACACTATTGAAGGTTTTGAAATAACTAATAATCATGTTATTGTTGAAAAAATTTCTCCTCCAGAATATATAATGGCTGATGTTCGAGGTGGACAAGTTTATTTGAACAAGACAATAACTCCAGAATTAGAATCGGAAGGCTACGCAAGAGAAATAAGCAGAAGAATCCAGCAGCTAAGAAAAGATTCAAAATTGAATAAGAAAGATTCCATCGAATTAGTTGTTATAACTGAACTGGATGTAAGCAAATTCTCAGATATGATCCAAGAAAAATGCGGAGCAAGCAGGATACACTTTGGAGCAGTTCATAATGTCAATAAATTTGAAGCAGAAGTAACTGAAGATATCAAAGGAAAGAAAGTACATATAATGTTCAATAAAGTCTAATTGTTAATAAATTATACTTAGTATTTTTTACCTAAATTTCTCAAATATTTTTAGCATTATTGCTATATTTTTATCAAAACCTTTATATATTAGATTATTGGATATTCAATATTAATAAATTGATTTTAGGGGTGTAGTTTGAATAAGATTGCGGTTGATAGATCTTTAGCCGAGATAACATTAAGAAAATATGAAAAACCTGATTCTTTAAAGGACAGAGAGTTAGTTAGAAAACTATGTCTTAGCCTGGGGCTTCTTCAGCCTGGCGATTCGCGTGATATTGTAGTTGATATATTATTTATTCTTCTTTCAGCAAATGGGCCATTGACTTCAGTTGAAGTTGAAGAGCAAGTCATAGCATTCAGGAAAGAAAACAGCCTGCAGCTTTTAGGAATTGCTCCAAGCAATATTAGAAGGCAAATACTAAGACTTAGGGAATTATTCATAGTTGAGAAAGTCCAGAATTCTTACATCATAAATGAAAACAGCAAGCTCTCAGATATTTTCAGGGAAAAAATAGAAAAATATTATTTGAATTCTATAGTTGACAGAGTAAAAGAATATGTCTCTGAAATAGACAAACGATTTCCAAGGCAATAACCAACAAAATGGCCAAAAAAACTTCTCATAAAATAAAAGAGACTATTTACGAACCTGAAGAAGATTCTTATCTGCTTGCGCAGTGCGTGAAAAAATTATCGAAGGGTAACGTTCTTGACATGGGAGCAGGTTCAGGAATACAAGGGTTTACTGCATTGAAATCTAAGAATGTAACTCACGTATTATTTGCAGACATAAATCCTGCAGCAATAAAACACATCAAAAATATCGTCGATAAAGACAAGGAAGATTATGATTCAAGCAAGATTTCCTTAATTGTTACAGATCTTTTTTCGAATATCGGCAAAGATGAATATACTAAATTCGACACAATAATATTTAATCCTCCTTATTTGCCTGATGATGAATTTGACGACGAGAAATTAATAACTACTGGCGGAAAAAAAGGATGGGAGATATATGATAAATTCCTCAGGCAATCAAAATTGTATTTGACGTTAAATGGCCAGATTTTGCTCCTATTTAGCTCTCTTACCGACAAGAATAAAATCGATGAACTTGTAACTAAACATGGCTATGGGAAAAACATGATTGCAAAAAAAGGCCTGTTTATGGAACAATTATATGTTTATCTCCTAAAATCAAATAATGAAAACATTCACAGGGGACACCGCGGCATAGTTGAAATAAAGACTATGAAAATTCCCGGCAAAAATTCTAAAGAAATAAAAGTTGCAATAAAAAGCCCATTTACAGAAAGCTACTCTGTTTCTGAGGAAGCTAAATTTTTGAAAATATTGAACGAAAAAGGCATAGGGCCGAAACTATATAATTATGATGAAAAAAACAACAGGATAATAATGGAATTCATTAATGGAGACAGGATAAATGATTTTATCTCGAAATCTGATTATAAGAAAATTATCTCTGTTCTCAAAAAAATTCTAGACCAATTATATGTTATGGATAAGCTCGGAATAAATAAGCTAGAATTGACAAATCCTTACAAGCATATTATAGTCAGAAAAAAATCCAGTTCATATGAGCCTGTAATGATAGATTTTGAAAGATGCATCTATACGTTAAAGCCTAAAAATATAACTCAATTCATACAATATCTATGTTCAGGAAACTTCCTGCACATTATGGATGAGAAAAAAATAACTATAGACAAACAGACTTTGTTTGAAATCGCAAAAGCATATAAAGAAACGTTCGATAAAAAATATTTGAAAGAAATAATATCATGCGTTTATCAGAGAAAATCTAATTATCACAATTAGGATTCATATTCATCATCGGTATCTTTTTCTGCATCTGCTTTCGTCTTATGTATCTTTCCATCTTTATGATGAGGTGGAGAATATATGGTGTATAATTTTAATTTATCTTTTGCAGAAGCATTGATTATATTATGATATGTTCCTTTTGGA
>DASPMU010000041.1:0-20626 GCA_035626895.1 Alphaproteobacteria bacterium | reverse complement strand
AAGGAATAGAACTGAAAAGAATCGATAATAGAATACACAGCTATTCAGAAAATCCTGGCAATACATTCTACATAGGATTAAATGCGCAATTAGAAAATAGAAATATCCTCGGGATCCAGAGAGAAAAATTCAGCTTCAAAAGCGGATATGATCTTGAAAAAATAGGAATACAGCTAAAGAAAGGAAATATATTCAGCCTCTTTAGGGATAAATTCTTGCCAATATACAAAGAGAAGCCTAAAATTGAAATCAAGGGAGAAATATATTTTAATCTGGAAAAAGAATTCGATATAATGGATATATTTCACATATTAAACAATCAAGAATATCATTACAGATATGACACGTTAACTGATGAAAAAATAGACAAGGAACTTGAAGAAGCAATAATACAGATGTTCTCATTTGAAAGAAATAATTGAATAACTAAAAATAATATTTACAAATTCTAAGTAAACTATATAAAGCCATCCTCTAAAGATAGACTATTAAGTTATTATAAAATCAATAGTAAAATTAAGAGGTGCCTTATGAGATATGCTCATTTATCTGCAGGATTCATGTTGACTAGCATTATAGGATTTTTTGTATCAGTTTTCTTTGTCTGGAATCTATCTATTTCATGGGGATTTACATTCGCATTGTTCTTTACAATAATGTTTGTCGCAAGCATAATCAGCATGTCCAAGGCAGACTTCTCAGATAAAGAGCTTCAGGCAGAACTTGCAATACATGAAAGAGGAAAGAAAGGTCCAATACATAAAAGACACAAGAAGCATTTCTTCAAGTAAGAATATAATTTATGAATGTTTAGAATTATAATAATTTTTTCTCTTCTTCTTCGAAACTCTCTTCTTTTTTTGGAAGTGCTGACGGATCTTCTCCTCCGTGCCATGTGAATCTTGGCCTGAGCTTTATAGGATACATTTTTTCATTGTTATCGTCAAATATTATTGCAGCTCCCTTCTCTCGAGGAAGATCATCAAGCTGATGAACTAAACCTTCTCTCATGTAAGATTGCATTAATGCCCCTAGAGCTTCTGTATCTAGCTTTGCAGTTATCCTGTGCGCAATTACAACATCTGCCTGCGTCATGACGTCAGTGTGTATTTTTCCAGGCTGCTGGGTTGCAAGAATCAATGATATTCCTGGCTGTCTTCCTTCCCTGAGTATTGTGACTAATGGATCAGTTGCAAGAGTTTTTCCTGAGACAGGCAAAAATTCGTGAGCTTCATCGATTACAAGCCAGACCATAGGATAATCAAATGATTTCTTTGCCTCATCGCCAAACAAGTTTATCGATTTATGTATTTGAGAATACTCTTCATCTTTTCTTGCAAGCATTCTCTGTATGAAAAGTTTTTCAGCAATCAATCCAACTACTAAATTCTTGATGTTCCAAGAATTAGGCATTGTTGCGTAGCACGATAAATCAAGAACTGTTACTTGCCCGCCCTTTGCAAGTTCAGAAAGCGAAGTTGCTTTGTAGGTTTCCTGAGGCTTTGATTTTGAATTTAGCTTTGAAGCATCTTTAGTTTTCAACTTATCTTTTGAATTATCAATATTCAAATTTGCATCCTGCTCCATCTCGAAAATTCCCCAGTTTCTTGCATTGAGGAATAAATTCTTGGCGGCATTTTTAGTATTGTTGTCGAAATCTTTGTCTGCATCTATCGCGCGCAAAATATCATTCATGCTAAATTCTTTATGAGTTTCTTCGTTAGTATTTGCAATGTCAGTAACATCCTTGAGTTCATAGATTATTCTTTCTATGAATACTCCGACAGTACTGTTTTCATTGACGCCAAAACTCATGCACCAATCGCCTGCATCAAGTTCAGACGGCTTTACGCTGAATGGATAATCGGTCGGGATGCCTTTATCCTTGAACTGCTTGAAGAATCCTGATGGAGTATATATCTTGACATCAAGAGCCTTTGATTTTAATCCCCATTGCTTTAATATCTCCTTATCTTTCTGGTTAGGATATTTCATTGTCCAGTAAATTCCCATTGTGTCAAGAAGTATTACAGAAATATTATTTTTAATATCAGCAGGCAAGTCAGAGATTCCTTCAGCTATGACTCCCATGGTATAGGACTTTCCTGAACCCCTCTTACCGACAATAAAGAAAACGTGAGCTCTTGTAACATCAATAAATACATTATTGCTCAGGCTAGTAGTCCTGCCCATCTTTACATAATGTCTTCCAAGAAAGATAGTACCCTTATCTCCAAGCTTTTTTCTATCGTTTTCGTTTCTTCCGACAATTACATCATACATGGATTTATATTTAGATTATATGTTTATAAAGCTTTTCTAGAGAAAAGTTTGGAACGCAGTGATTGAATTGTTTATGAATCTGTGATAAATTTATCCGTCCTAAATGAGTGACAAAAATACTCAATCAGCGAATATCTTTTTATCAAATCAACCATAAGATTTATATATTATCCAAAAATTCATCTTCTATCTAAAAATAAAGTGTGAGACTTTAAAAAGAATTTTTAAAACAAATTTTTACGAGGGTGTTATTGATGGCAGACGAGAAAGATGTCAGGGAAAGTTCTAATGAATTTAACGAAGAATCAAATATTGACCAGATAAACGGCCTTGTTTCTGGAGATGAAGATGAATCAGAAGAAGCCCAGCCTGATGAAGGGCTTGAAAATGTCCATGAAATAGAAGATGATTCTCAAGAGACAGAAGAAACAAATAAAGAAGAATCTGATGTCGAAGATCAGGCAGATGCTAAAGAAAATTCTGAGGAGAAAGAGGAAAAAGAAACTCCTGTGAAAAAAGAAAAGAAGCCTGCTCCAAAAAAACACAAACCAATTCAAAATAATTCTAAAAAAAATGGCAACGACAATAGTCATGCAAAAGCAGCGCCAGTAAGTCATAAGGCAAAAAAAGTCGAACAAAAGCCTGAACCTAAAAAAGTTCAGAAAGTACAGGCAAAACCGGAGATCAAAAAAATGGAAAAATCCGCAAGCAAAAACGGCAATGGAAAAAATCATAAGAACGGAAAATCAAAATCCGAAAATGGATTAAGCACAAAAAGCCTCTTAATCTGGATTGGAATAGGAGTTCTGGCATTAATACTAGTAGTAGCATTAATACTTGTAACAAAAAATAATTCTCCAGCATTAGTAAATACAAACGAGACAAATACGAGCGTCGCAGCAACAGTAAATGGAGAACCAATATACATGCAGGACGTATTGACTCAATACAATCAATTAAATCCATTGATGCAGCAAGTATATGGAATTGAATTTATATTAAATGAATCAATCAAAAACTTGCTATTATATCAGGAAGCAAAAAATATCGGCCTTAAGGTAGAGTCTGAAGAGATCGAAGCTCAATTAGATAATATACAAAAAACAAACATGATGAGTGATGAAGAGCTTGAAGCAGCTCTAAAAGCCCAGGGCCTAACTATGGAAGATGTAGAAGAAATCATAGAAAAAGAATTGCTCTTAGATAAGCTGATCAATACAACAATATTAAAAGATATTACAATAACTGACGAAGAAATACAATCATATTATGACAAAAATGCAGAGCAATTCAAGGTTGCTGAAAAAGTAACAGTACAGCATATCTTGATAATGATAAATGAATCGGTAAATGATGCTGAAGCCGAGGCAAAGGCAGAACAAGTAAATTCTGAACTCAATGCAACTAATTTCTGCCAGATGGTAATAAAATACAGCCAGGATCCTGGAAGCTTGCAAACTTGCGGAGTATACACGTTTGCAAAAGGAGACTTCAATAATCCAGACTTTGAAAACCCTAGCTTTGACTTGAAAGTAGGAGAGAAGACAATAGTCAAGACAATGTTTGGCTATCATATCATAAAGAAGCTTGATACAACTCCTGCAACTGTGCAAAAGCTTTCAGATGTCAAGCAAATAATCAATACAACGCTGCGTAATGAAATTGCAAAAGAAAGATTTGACGCGCTACTAGCAAGACTTTTGTCTGAAGCAGAAATAGTTAATTATGTTACAAAAGACAAGAGCGTACAAACAGCAGCTGCAGAGACTGCAACAATGGATGACTTTGCAAAGTGCCTGACTTCAAAAGGAGCAGTATTCTACGGAGCATATTGGTGCCCTCATTGCGAAAATCAGAAAGAACTCTTCGGCGATTCCATACAGCACATAACATATATTGAATGCGCAGTAAAAGACCAGCCTCAAGTACAGACTAAAGAATGCACTGATGCAGAAATCTCAGGCTATCCAACATGGGTAATCAATGGACTCCAGTATCCTGGAGAGCAAAGCATAGAAAGACTTGAGCAATTGACTGGCTGCGTTGCGCCATAATTAAAAATTAAAATAAAAAATTTATTTTTTTATTATTTATTCTCAGAAGCAAATATATTTGCCAGAGAATAAGCAACCCTGCTATAGCTCTTCATATTTCCCATTGATTCTTCAAGCTTTAGCTGCTCTTCTATACTTGTCTTCTTGACAAATTTAGCATCTGGTTCATCGGATGTGAAAAGTCTGCTTACAGGATTTATCTTAAAAGCAGCTCTTGAGGCATACATTGCTCCGAATTGAGTAGCACTCTCAAGTGTAAGTCCGGGAGGCTTTCCATCTCTTAAAAAATAATTAAGGCTTAAGCTCATGAATTCGCCATCATTGGTTTTATCAATGCATTCTTGCTGGAAAGTTTTTCTTACGCTTTCGACATTTTTCATCAGACGAAATGGATCCTCATGCTGTTTGCCAGATTTTATTTTCATGTAAGTATATAACAAATCTTTCGATAAATCCAAATCCGGATTCAATAATTCGACAGATTTGTCGTGATATAACGCTATTCCGAAATCAAACTTGGTTCCTTCACTTGCAGGATTATAAGCAACTGCAATAGTTCCTGCCATTTCTACGACTAATCTCATATTGTTGCAAATCTGGATGCCGCCTGTTTCATCTTTTTGATAATTATAGTGAAATGGAATATATACTTTCTTTCCTTCACTTTCAGATTTTGCTACATAATCCTTTACATACTGAGGAACTTCATTTTCACCCCGAACAGATTGAAGTAACGTAATTCTATCCTTCATCGGAGCAAGAAAGAATTCCTTGACTTTGTCCAAATATTCTGGAGTAAATTTTACTCTCTCCTTAACATCAGAAGATCCTATTAATTTCATTACTTTTTCCAAATCATTCATAGTATCAAACCCCACTATAATTTGCTGCCATTAACTCTTATTTAAACATTCTTACGTTGTCAGTGCCTTGGGACAACAATTCACAAAATGATATAAGGATTACATTTATAAACCATCCTTTATTCCCTATATTATTACCGAACCTGTCTCGCCGTAGAGACATGGAATGCCACCTGAGGTTAAAAACAGTGGTGGAGAAAACGTTCTAATTGGTTTTGTAATATTGATAATAAATAAATTGGCGCAAAGCCACGGAGATATAAAATGAGCGAACAAGCACTATTAGTACCAACTGAAGATTACTTGAAGTCCGGAATACATATCGGAACAAAGTTCAAGACAAAGTACATGGAGAAATTCATCTACAAGACAAGACCAGACGGCTTGACAGTATTAAACATCCAGCAGATCGACGAGAGAATCAGACTTGCAGCAGAAATGCTTTCAAGATATGCTCCTGAAGACATCGTTGTAATCTCAAGAAGAGAGAACGGCTGGAAAGCAGTAAAGCAATTTGGAAAATTGACTGGAATCAAAATCTTTGCAGGAAGATACACTCCAGGACTTATGACTAATCCATCACTAAAGAACTTCCTTGAGGCAAAGATCGTTCTAGTAGTAGACGCATGGCCAGACAAGAACGCAGTTATCGACGCATTCAAGGTTGGAATTCCAGTAATTGGACTTTGCGATACTAACAATAACGCAAACTACATGGACTTAGTTGTTCCATGCAACAATAAGGGAAAGAAATCCTTAGGAATATTGTTCATGATAATTGCTCAGAAGTACATGCTTGCAAGGCACATCATAAAGAAGCCTGAAGAGTTCAAGTACACATTGAATGATTTCTCAGACGAATAAGTCTGAAATTATTTTTTTATTTTATAATTAATTTTCTACAATTAATTAATATCATTTCTATTATAGAATTCTTTATCCAAGATATCATGCTCAAAGACTGATTGAATCGCTTCATGAGATAATTCAAGAGGCACCCTGAATCTTGATCTTCCCAAAACTAAAGGCATCAAGTCTTCAGAATTGTAGCCCATCCCTGACTTATGTATATTTAGATATTTTATATCATCCGGCTTGACGTGATAAAATATATATCCTAAATTTATCGGGACTGGATTGAATCCATTCTCAAACCTGGAAACAGTCGACATTTTATCCAAGGCCTGTATGAATCGAGGGATATTGCATTCACAAGGCAAAGATTCTTTGAGTATAATCATCGGGAAAACAGATTTTATCATTCTCTTAGAAGTGTAGGGCCTCATATAGTCCCGCTTAAGCTGGGAATCTATTTTTTTCTCTTCGTCAAGTATTGGCCTTGTATACTGGTCATATTTTGCCATGACTATGAATTCTGTTTCTTTGGCAGAAGCGTAAAGATGGATCACATCTGCAATAAAATCGTCGCAGCAAGATCTTGCTAAATCATCCAATTTTACATAATCATCAATGTATTGCTTTGTTATTAGATCCCTTGATGGAGAAAATTTAAGAGAAGCCACTACAGGACGAGAATAACCGTATTTTTTATATAATTTGTAGAGCTTGTCATCGAGTTCGAGTTTTCCCATCTCTTTGTGGATAACTATAGGATCTTCTCGTTCTTGAGGATTGCCCTCCTGACATGCCATATTTAGTCAAAAGAAGAAAATACTTTAAAAATTTTACCAATAATTACTTAAAAATAGTAATGAGAAGTTAGAAGTTGTTTTATCCATTGACTTCTTCAATTCCTGTCTGGACTATCCTAAATACTGCAAATTTGCCTTCAGGCATTGATCTATGTTTGACAACAGTTACCTTCCTTAAATCGCCTTTCATTTTCTGTATCTCAAGCATTGTCCTGCTCCAGTATTTCATTAGATCCCCGCCGATAGTTCTTGTCCTTTCCCTATCTTCAAAATCTGCGTAGACCTGGTTTGTCAGAAGAACAGGAATCTTGTTTTTTCTTGAAACTTCAGTAAGCATTGCAAGATGGAGGCCGAGCGTCCTGTTTACATTCTGTACATCATTATTTGCCGCAAGTTCAAGACGGTAAAGGCTTGCGATGCTGTCAATTATTACAAGGCCGAATTTATCATCTACGACTTTTCTCATGAATTCAAAAGCTTCGCGCTGCTCATCATAGGTTGTTGGAGTCAGGAAGATTACCCTATCTAAAAGTTCCTGATAGTTTGGGCAGACTTGCTTGAACCTTGCAACAGAAAAGCTTCCCTCAGTATCTACATAAAGAATTTTCTTGTCTTTGACTGCAGTCATTGCCATTATGCAAAAATTAGTCTTGCCCGAGCCAGGAGGGCCATAGATAGTTGTGATTACATCATTATCATAGCCTCCTTCAAGGAGAGTATCAATGAAACCCGAGCCTGTTGAAACTTTCATGATCTAATACATTCAAAGCATTTTATAAATTTGCTGTGAGAAAATGCGTAAAAAACATATGCTGGAACATTGCCACCTGGCGAGCCCTAAATTATATAATCTATTAATCTAGACTCGTTTGCGGAAGCGATAAAAGAATAAGATGCGAGCGCTGGCAATGTTCTCTAAGGATTGAATGATCCGGATTCTAAGCAACCTTTTTAAACATATAATCACTATGCCTGCTAAGCATGAAATTAGATTCATTAGCAAGCAGCGCAAAGAACACCATAAAGAATGGTTTTAATAGCTTAAAGCATGATTTGACCTTGAAAAACTTCAAAAACATGCTCACAAAGCCAGTTTTTTGGCTCTTTGTAATATTTCTAGTAATATTAGCAGTAAGATTGGTCATAGCGTTCCAGACTCCTTTGTTTAATTACGATGCTTATGGAAATTTAAGGCAGATCGAGGCAATCAGAGAAACCGGCCTTCCAGCATATAAAGATACATTAAGTTTTGGCGGCAAGACTAATTTATTTGCCCCGCTAAACCATTATATAATAGCATTCTTCAGCCTGCTAATGCCCTTTAGCGTTGCGGCAAAGGTAATACCAAATATCATAGCTACACTAATAATATTTGTAGTATATTATCTGTCCCTTAAAATAACAAAGAACAATAAAATATCAATGTTTACAGCCATCATGTCAGGGCTTGTTCCTATTTACTTTGTTGATCTTAATAGGATCAGCATAAGCTATCTTGCAATACTTTTGATATTTTCCATAATATATTGCATGCTTAAACTTAATGAGAGAAAGTATGTTGACTACGCCCTGATACTTATGTTCTTATTAGTCCTTGCGACTCCTCTTGCATTTGTACTTGTTGTTGGATTATTCATCTATCTGCTTTTGCTAAAACTTGAGAATCATGCAATAGAGATGAAGGAACTTGAAATAATATTATTCTTCACATTCCTTGTATTCTGGGTAAATCTTTTGATATACAAGAATGCATTTCTAAGCCACGGCCTGCTTGTAATCTGGCAGAATATTCCTCTAGAGATCTTAAATGAATTTTTTGTAAGTATCGGATTTGTAGAATCACTTGTGGCAATAGGAATAATCCCGATCATATTTGGAGTATATGCATTTTACGCTTCATTAAACTACAGCAAAGACAACAAGGAGGTATTACTAATAATTTCGCTAGGATTTAGTACATTCATATTGCTTTGGTTTAAATTAATAGATTTAATCAACGGCCTTATGTTTCTTGGAATAACGCTTACAGTGCTTACAGCATACTCTCTTAAGAGATTCAATGATTTCCTTGATAAAAGCAAGATACATAAATATGATAAAATACTTCAGGTTTTCTTGATTGTACTGTTCCTTTTGACATCTGTCCCTTCAATAATCAGCATTGTTGCAAGCGAAAATCTAGGGCCTTATGATACGCCGACATTTGATGAAGTAAAAGTTCTTCAATGGGCATCTGAAAATACTCCAAGAAGCGCAACAATAATGTCAGGGCTTGATGAAGGAAATATAGTTGCGTATTATGCAAACAGGAAAAATGTCATGGATACAAATTTCCTGCTAACTCCAAGAATTGATCAAAGGCTCAAAGACATAAATGACATTTACACAACAAAATTTGAGACCCAGGCAATTGGAATCATGAATTCATACAAATCAAAATATCTTGTTGTAAGCCCTAAAACCCTTGAAGAATATGACACCCCAATGCCAGCATATCTAAATAATAATGAATGCTTCCAATTAGAATATTACAGTTCAGATACCTACTTATACAGGATGGATTGCAAGATAGAATAAAATGATAGACAACAAAACCCAACACATTGTACTGCTTGTAATAATCGCAGGACTTTTGCTAGTCACGCCTTCCATAATTAGATACTTCAATGACGACAACTACGCTATAAGCGGAGAGACTTATAACAGCATCAGGCTAAACACTCAGGATAATTACAAATATGATATTCTTCAGGGCAGGATGATGCAATTCAACATCCTAAATTTAATTCAGCTTGATGGGATAGCGGAAGATATATTTTTCAGCATAATACCGACAATACTTGGGCTACTTAGCATTGTTTTGGCATATCATGTATTGCACAAGCATAACATATCTGAAAAGACAATATTAGTAATACTAATACTTGCAGTCGTCAGCCCGATATTTATCTATACATTCATGGATTTCAAAAATTATCCATTCATAATATTTTTCAACATTCTGGGAATGTATTTCTCGATCAGAAACAAGACTCTTTTAAGCGGGATATCTTTCGGAATAGTCCCATTGATAGACGCGTTCAGCGGAATTGTCACGATTGCATTGCTATTGATATATTCATTCAACAGCGATCATAAAAGAAATTCTCACAATAGGATGCTTTTGGTTGGAGTTTTATTCTCGACGATAATAAGCCTTGTGTTAAGCGCTTACAACGGCTATAGCCTATCAAATATATTTTCATTCTACATGCATAATATATTGACAGACATCGGCGCATTGATCGGCGTGTCTTTTGCAATAATAATACTTACAATAATCGGCCTGATCCTTCTTTGGGAGAATGGCTGGAGAACTCTTACTACGTACATAATGATCCTTATGATGCTTGCGTTGGGATTATTCAATGACACAATAAGAATATACATGAATTTTGTCGTCATGATATATGCAGGCTTTGCATTGATTTACTTGAATAAGAGAAAATGGTCAATACAGCTGATAAAAAAAACAACAATACTTTTGATTATATGCAGCATCTTCTTCTCATCATTAGTCTACACTACAAAGATAATCAGGTCCGAGCCTACAGACACATATATAGAAGCTTTGATGACTGTAAAGAATCAGGCTCTTCCAACTGAAGTCATATTAAGCTCTCCGCAAAACGGATATATGATAGAATACTATACAAACAGGACAGTATTCATTGATGAAAGCTCGCGGCAATACAACCCTTGGAAATATGAAATAATGGAAAATATATCTATTTCAAGAAATCTTGAAAGAACGGAAAGCATGCTTCAGAAATACAATATAAAATATATTGTAATAGACAAAGAATTTGAGCAATATCTAGAGGAGCGCGAGGGACTATTGTTCCTTATGGAGACAAGCGGAAAATTCACACATATATTCATTAATGAGAGAGTGAATGTATGGATGTATACATCTTAGATAAATAAGTTAGAATAAATTAGAAATAAAAAACAACTATTTCTTCTTGATGAAATCAGCAAATGTCAAGCCTTGGCTGGTGGAAGCAGAATTTCTGCCTGAGAAGTTTTTTTGTTGATTTTGATTTGAATTTTTATTGTCTTTATCTTCAACAACTTCTTCGACTATTGTTATTCCAAGACTTTTTTCAAGTTTTTTTGCAAAGACTATGCTAGGCTTGATATGTTCTGATTCTACTTGATGTATGAGAGATTTATGCTCACTTATTTTCTTTGCAAAATCTTCCTGGGTCAATTTTAATTTCTCACGGGCATTCTTTACGATATTTCCGTATCCTGAAACAAAGATATATTCTGGCTCTTTGAATGCTGGCTTTCTTGACTCTTGGACTACGATTCTAACATTGCTTTTTCCCTTAACGTCGCCGAATCTTGAGCAATCTTTGCAGACATTCATCATTGTGCCTTCTACTTGCGTTTTGAATTCTGCTGTATTTTTCCCGCATAGTTCGCATGATGCCATTATTCCAGTCCTCGCTATTTGCTTATTTTTATTCGTTTATTTATTCTTCATCCTTATCGGATTTTTTGCTCTTTGGTTTCTTTTTGAAAATAAGTATTATCATTTCCTGTCTTCCGGAAAATACAGGAATCGTCTTGTCTAAATCCAAGTATTCTTTAGACGATTCTATTAATAAATCTTTTGAGAGGCACATTACTGTCATGGTCCCCTTGTTTTTCAGGATATATTCTGCCTGGTAAAATATCTGCTTGTATTCCTTTGTCATATCAGTATGCTTGCTGCTTCCAGGAATGAATGAAATAATTTTATCGACGCTTTTTTCTTCGTATTTTAAGTCCATCCAGTCAAGATCGACTCTTCTGAAATTAAGGCAACCAATGACTCCGGCAATTTTTGCATTCTTTGATGCTGCAGTGATGCTGCTTAGAAGCTTGTCAGAGCCTACAATATCAAATTTATGCTCAGTTCTTTTGGAATCTATGGATTTATAGAATGATTCCCAATATTTTTCATTAGTCCCAAGAACTTTATCAGCAATTTTCATGAACGGAAAATTTTTGTTATAGAACCTATGCGAAGTTCCTGATGCGTATAAAGCCGCCTCTATTTCTAAAGTTCCCGAGTAGCAGCAAGGATTCATGAAAGAATCTTTCGGAGAATATCCTGCAATCATGAGTAAGCCGAATGCTGTCGGCCCTTTGAGAGAAACTGCATTGTTGAATAATTTGTAATCACGCTTGCTTAAATCTTCTGACAAATCAATTCCTAAAAATATCTGGCCATTATTTATGTAGACATAATAGTTCATCGTAGGATTTCTTAGATTGACTTTTACTGTTTTCTCATGTTTTTTTGCGTAATTGATTATGAATCCGCCAATCTCTGATTCGAGATAAGGGTTGTCTGTTTCCTTGTCTATATGCACGCTTGATCGGAAATCAACATCTGAATCTATCAGATTTTGGAAAAGTTCATCTTGTTTTTTAGGATCATTTAGTGAGTCTGAAATTTTTTTAAGAATAATTTCCTCATCACCAACGCCTACCTCGTATTCTAATTCGTCAATCAAATACACGACACGGTTTGCAATCTGGTTCATGTAAACAAACCTGTAGACATCCTTCCAGTCCTCAGTTTCAAAAACAACAAAAGTATCATGTACATGGACGCTTTTTATGTCAAGCAGTTCCCTGATATGAGAGACTGCTGCCTTTTCAAACCCTTTGTTAACTATTACTCCAAAACGCATACTATTGGGAGAGAATAAGGCATTATAAATGTTTAGGCTTGCTCCCCCCCAATATAACTTCCCGAACGAAAGCATTGCCACCCAGCGAGCCATAATTAAAGGCTTAAGATTGCGTCTAGACTCGTAGGCGTGTTAGAATAATACATGCTATGCGAGCGTGGCAATGCTGCTTGAGGAATAATTATTCAAGCTTCCTTGCAATAATAAAGAATTTATTCGAAGCTTCGCTTCTTGGATGCGTATGCAAGAGAGGGTTCTTTAGCTCGAAGGATTTTCTTATGTCCTCGCTTGGAGGAATTCTTTCTATGACATGATATCCGTGAAGGACTCCCGTGCTGTTTTCTGAGAAATTATTCAAAACTATACCTAGATTGACAATTCTAAGATCTTCTAGAAGATTGATCGCGTCAAGCACATTCTTTGAAGAGTATTTAGGATCGTGAACTATTAATGCGTCAGTTGCGTTTTCAAGAACTCTCTTCAAATGAGCAGGATGCGAAGGAGTATCTATTATTATATAGTCGTGGTCTGCCGTCAGATCCTGGTAATGATAAGATAGTTTGTCATAATCGTGAGTATTAGAAGGAATAATCTTCAGGCCTGTTGGATGCCTGTATACTGCGTCAAGAATATGAGCATCGCCATTGAATACATGTCCTAGATGAACAGGAATATTATGTATTCCTAAATGCTCTTTGAGATTGTCTTTTGTGAAATCTGCATCAAATACCAGAACTTTATGGTTTAGTTTGTGCAATGCCAAAGCGATATTTATAGCATTCGTCGTCTTACCAACACCTGACCCGAGCGAGATTATCGCTATGCTTTTTGCCATGTTATTCCTCTTTGTTAAATAAATAAGTGAAAAAATAATGAAAATTACTTCTTGGATTTCTTCTTTGCAGTTGTCTTCTTTTTATCCTTTGCGATTCGTGCTTTTGAAGCCTTCTTGAGCTCCATCATCTTAAGCTTGTCTTTTGGAATAATCTTCTTAGGCTTGATCTTAGGCTTTCTCTTTGTTATTCTCTTGACTTTCTTTTCAGGCTCGTTGTATTTTGCATATTGCGCGTATGATTTTTCCTTGACTAATTTTTCAGCCCTGATTCTTTCCTTGATTTCTTTATCTCTTGCAATCTCAAGAGCTGCTTCTTTTTTCATCTCTTCAACTTGCGTCCAGTAAGGATTGCTTGGATTTTCCTCATCAGTTGCTCCTGCTTCCTTGATTAATGGAGCTGATCCAAGAACATAAGTTCCCTTAGTCAAGTTATCAACAAGATGGAAGAAGCTTGTCAAATATTCATAATATTGCGATATGATATTGATGTTTATTATTTCTTCCCTGCCTGCAATTATTGCTCTTGTTGCAACATGTCTTCTATATTCGTTCTCTCTTGTATGGTTTGTCTTAAGCATCAGTTTCAAAAGCAAGTATAGATCGATATTATCATGAATTTCCTGCTCTTTGTAAACATTCTTTATTAGAACTGCTCTCTCTTTTGGAGTTGTCGGGATGTCTCCGATCATTTTCTTCTCAAGAGCATACTTCAATAATGCTGTCATCAAGAATTCATAGCAATCAACCATCCTTATGATGATATTATCTAAAATGTCAACTGTCCTTGTGTATTTCAGGCTTACAAAAATAGAATGATCAACTCTCTTTAATTCTTCAACTGCGTTCTCAATGGCTTCTCTCATATTACATTACCTCACATGAATTTGATATTTAATAATTTTAATTTTGAATAGTTAATCATACTTCGCAACGCTATAGTTTTGCATACAGTGCATCAATGTATTTTTCTGAATATGAAATCATTCCCTTGACTGATTCAAGAGACAATGCAGTCATATGATAATCATTGTCTGAAATGATAAATTTTTCATCCCTGACGAATTCGACGCTTGCATTCTTATGTTCATCAAGTGTCAGCCTCAATTTTTTAATGAGCGACAAGGTGTGATTGTCTAGTTGGAAATTATTTTCGAACAAATTGATTTTTTCATCATGATTGTTCATATCAAATTTAACTCCCTTGCTTTCCAGAATCCCATTCATAGTGATGTCAAACGCTTCGTAGATAGAATTTACAGCCGGTAAGAATAGTTTTGGTTGATGAACTATAGTGTAAGTTGTATCCACAATGCGTCTTGCAATCATTAATTGTTCCATGGCTCTGGCTTTTAAGGCGTTAAAATCCATTTTGCATACTGTAAAATAGTTAAGTTAGTGTAATCTTTGAGGAGTCAGTAGTATATAAAGATTACGGATAGCGATTAGCATAAACTCATACGTTAAGATGAGCGGCTATAGCATTATTTTTCATTAAAATTAGATTATTAGCGGTTTGGGACCAAAAATCTTTTGTTTTGTTAAAGCCTTTGGCATCTGGACTCCCATATACAAAATCTTGGCCGACATATTCTGTGCCACTATACATAGAGACACTTCCAACTATTGGAGATTGAAGCAGATATCCATAACCGTTAACTTTCTTTTCTCGTGCTTGGCGCATGAAATTTTTGATAGTATTAAATGCATCTTCATTATAAGTAATAAATTTGCATCCGAAAGGCAATTGATTGTCAAAATCATCGTGGGGGACAGAAAAAGTACCCCAAGGCTTAATTCCTTTATGTATATGGAACGTTGAGTTGCTGGAAGTAAAATTCGAAGAAGCATCAGATAAGTAATGGATTATGCAATTCTTTGTCCAAGACTCAACTTGCGCTTCTTTTTCAAATACTAATTCAGAATCATAAAATCTTCCATTAATTCTGCTTGTGTTTTTAAAAATAAATTTTGAGTTTCTTCCAAGAAGATAGGCTTTTGCAAGCTTATGGAATGTTGCATCACATTTTGTATATTCTATATATTCTTCATTTTCAATAAACCAATCAGGAATCTCACGATAAGAATTTCTTTCTTTTGGATTTCTGCCGTTGTAAGTTCGTACTAATTGCATAAAATCAGGTGTACCTAGAGGACTTCCATAATCTACAATGCCCATATAATCAATTCGGGCATTGAATTTATCATTTGTTTTGAATTTTTTTCGATCTAAATTTCTATTTTTAGAATAATCTAAATCTTCCAATATTTTAATTTTGACTTGTTTCATTGATTTTTCAGGTTTGTTCATTCCCAAATCAAAATCCAATTCGAAATCATCGTAATTTCTTTCTATGAGATTATTTAAGAAACTATTAAGTATTTGCTTTGTTTCTAATGCATACATAGGATTAGGATGCATTAATTTTAATTTTGATGTCAAAACGCTAATTTCCAAAGAAGTTTTAGGGAACATTTGAGGAGTTACGTTTTTATAAAAGTCGGAAACTGCGCTATCTGGATTTTTACCTGCAGCTAATGAATTATCCAATGTAAGCAAGCTGTTAACCAGGTTATTAAAAGAATTTATTCTCATAATACTTTCTAAGGAATCATCTAAATTTTTTATTTGTAAAATCGTATCCACCATAGGAACCACTAGAAAGTAGTAATTAAATTGAGTTTATAAATATTGCTAATTATGAATCACAGATAGTAGAATATTCTTCTTCCTTAACTTCATTTCGAGTATTTCGTTCATTTCATATTTCCTTCCAAGGGTATCTCTTAGCAGTCTTCTTCACTTTCCCGTTTTTTATCAGATTAATAGTGTTAAAATCGACACTCAATGAGGGATCATGTTCTCTCCTCCCGCCACTATGAATCATGATGTTATAATTTTCTTCAGTATACATATTATAGACAGAACTCCCGCTGCCCCTAAGACAATTTGCCACAGTTATGTGGGTTCCCATATCATGATTCATTGGATAAATATCGAAAGTGCATGATTTTCCTGATGGAGCATGGCTACATCCTTGCTTGAATACGACGTTGCAGTTCTCATAATTCTGCACAACACGGTTTACAAAATCATTATTAATAATATCAGAGTTTGTCTTCGCTACTTCGAAAAAAGTTTCGACATTCATAAATTCGACATTCGTTCTAGATCCAAAATCTTCCATCCGAATATCAACATCAAGGAGAAAATCAGTATGTCCTTTCTTTACCAGCTTCTCATAAAAGAAAGAAAGTATATTTGTACTAGCATAACTATTCTTAAGAGTTGTATTGTAATCGTTTGATTTTATTTTTTCCAATTCTGCGCTTATTAAAAGCAATTCTGAAGGATGAGTTATATCATCAGAAAATTTCTCGAGTATTTCATGATGTTTCATAGGATCCATGCAATATAGCCCATATTTTGCAATAGTTTTGTAAATAGGATTGATACTAGAATTTATAGATGTAACTTCTTCTGTTGAAACATTCTTCTTCCTTAACTTCATTTCTAGCAATTCAGTCATTCTTTCCACCATTTTACACTGTGAGTTTCTATTATCTCCCCTTTTTTTATGAAATTTACAACATTCGGTCTTGGGTTTTGAACTGTATGTAAATACCTCTGATCCGGTTGTCCCGGCTTTCTCTCCAATTTTTCTATTTTTACATCCTTGGTTTTGTAATTTACAACATGTTCATGAGAAAGCGATATATTCCTGCATTTATCAACTATTTTTAATACTTTATCGAATGTCTTTCGATGATAAATATTATAAATGCAATTCATAGGAGCATATCTGTCTTCATCAACTTGGAAAAGTGAATGGTCTTTCTTTAGGGTTATATTTGAATTTACTCCTGTTGGAAAAATAATGCATTTGTCATGGAATACAACATTAGAGTCATTAAAAGCATGATAGGAAATTGTTGCCGCTGTTCCAAAAACGTCAACATCGCAATTATAAATTGATGGCCAGAAACATTGTTGGTTTGAAATTACGCGAACTTTTGAATTATAGATTAGAGCGTTTAGTGTATTATGAGCTATTATATAAGTAAGTTCCAGATTCTTATCTCTTGAGAGTTCATCGGTTACTCTAAAGTCAATTTCCGTAATAAAAGATCTGTAGCCTTTTTTAACAAGATCTTCAAATACAAACTGTAGCGAACGCGCAATTGTAGAAGTTCTGCTATCAATCATCCTGGTTGCAATATTTAATTCTGTCGGATTTTTAGGCATACAAGATTTATCGACTCTAGAATACGAATCTTTTATATGATTATTCCAATTAGATGAATAAGAATCATATTTTCTATCACATTCATTGAAAAACGCAATTGCCTTCGAAAATCTATCTATGAAATCCTTTGAATCAAAAGTATCTAATTTCACATTAGATTCATCTGAAACATTCTTCTTCCTTAATTTCATTTCCAATTGAGATGTTTGATTATTCATTGATTAGTTAGATCCGTTATATGTTGTTTAGGTCCAGTATATGTTTTTATGACTTCATCATTATTATCAAGTAAATTTATTATGCATGGGCTAATTTCATTAAAAAAGAATCCTGAACGGCCGCTAGTGTACGCCTTATTATGATGAAATGATTCAGATGTGCATGAAAATAAAGATTCATCATATACATTATATACTGAACCATTGCAATTCTTTGAATTATACTCTACCATTTTTTTAATATAAAATGTCGAGACATTTCCTTGAGGAAAATATTTTATGTCTTCATGAAATATTACTTCACAATTAGTAAATTGAGATATGCTCCTTTCTACAGGACATCTATATTCTATATCGACCTTGTTCTTATCCATCCATTCTTCAGATCCAATCAAATCGTTAAATATTATCTTGGATCTCTTTCTGCCTTCTAAATTTACAGCTAAATCAGTCATCATATAGAATAAATCATGTCCCATGTCAATCATGCCATATAATAAATTTTGACATATTCCTGAAAGTGGGCTTAAGTCTCCTGGAACTAATAGTTTTGATTGTTCACATTTAGCAATAGCGCAGCTAAATAAATATAGTTCGTGAGGGTTAGAGGGCAGAATTTCGCGATTTTTATTAACAAAAGATTCAACATCATAGCAATAGTTGAAAGGGCTTTCAGCATAAGGGTCGTATTCGCTCGATACTTTTTTTATGAGAGGAACATACACTTCTGATTTATCATTTATAGTCGGAACATAAGCTACTTCGGATTTCACATTCTTCTTCCTTAATTTCATTTCCAATTGAGATGTTTGATTATTCATTTTTTGTTCAAATATTCGAATTCAGGTCTTTTAGACCAAGGAATAGTCTTTGATTTTACTATATTGTTATTATTATCCAGCAAATGAATATGGTTGTCTCTTGGATATTTGTTTAGTTCATCTTTTGTGCAATAGTGAGATAGTGTTACGCGCTCAACAAGATCAAAGCTTGCAAATTTATAAAAATCTGTATTGCTATATACGTTCATGTTAAAATTTCGGCGCATATAATCATCTTTTGATTCCCTATCTGAAGGATCAAGGATATTTCTATCGATTCCCTTTTTGAAATAAAAATCAGTATTCAGGCCATAAGGAATTGATGGTACTTTGGCATTAAATATGACGCTGCAGTTATAATACTGGCTAACATAATTGAGCTGAGTCATATACTCAACAGTTATATTCTTCTTGTCATAGTGATTGATGTTTTTTTCTTGCGAATTAAGTATTTTTAACTCAATAGTTTTGTCTTTATTTGGAAGAATCATCGGAATATCTATATGTGATGAAAACGAAGCATACCCTTTATCTACCATTTTAAGAACAAAGTCTTGAACAATTTCTGCTTGAGCAAAAATAGGAGTAAATACTCCATTTTGGCAATCAGTTAGGTAAAAAGATGCCACTATTAAAGTATATTCTGTTAATTCTTCAGGGTTTTGAGGAAACAAAGATATATTCTCGTTAACAAATCTGTTTCTAAATTTTTTTCCATTGGCAAAATATCTCATAGAAGATAGTTCAGCAATTAATGGAGTGAATCTTTCATTCATCTTCATCTTGTTTTCTATAGGTTCAAAGACATTTCCATCTATGGCTATTTGTTTTTTCTTCAGTTTCATTTCCAATTGAGATGTTTGATTATTCATTTTCCTCCAATATAAATTTCAGGAGTATAAATATTTCTTGACTTGATTATTGAGTTATTTTCATCAAGCAAATTCATTCTTCTGCGTTTTACGCGAGTATTAATATCATAAGTCACACCATATAATTCTGAAGTAATAAAACGAGATATATCTCTTACAATCCCTTCATATTTTTCTGAATCATAAAAATTGTATGTACTAGTTGTTCTTTTTGTTGCAGTAACCCCATTATATAATTTCGCAGTTCCATTTGCAATATTATTGAAAAAACCGCGAGGAATTACTTTACTTGAAATTATTCGCGGATCATCCAAATAACTTTTAAAATAAAACTTGGAGTTTAAACCATCAGGAAATTTCTGGCATTCATTGTTAAATAATACATTGCAATTATGGAAATAGCAATTCGGAGATACAATAGAATAATAGTTGATATTTGCAAATTGTTTAGTCATCCAGCCCTCAGTTATAGGATTGCCTAGTATATTGACAGTCAATTTTTTTCTAGAGCCGACTTTCCTGCTATCTATTCGTGTATCGACAACCAGGCTAAACTCATCATGGCCATTTTCCGATATTTTATATACCAAGTTTTCTGCTAGAACTTCAAGGGATGAAAACAGTAAATCAGATGCAGAATCTGAAAATATGTTAAATTCAGAATTTTGAAGAACTTCCCTAAAACGATTAATACCCGGCTCAATAAGCGAGGAAAATAACAGCAGTTCATTAGGATTTTTCGGAAGATCAGGATTATTTTTAATATACTGTATAATTTGCGGATGAAATTTTTCGCGTATTTTGTTTGCTATTTTTGGTCCGCAATGCAATATAAAGTCATCTATTATTGAATTATAGGCCTTTTCAAGGGATTCATCTCTTATTATCTCGCTTCCTATTTCGCTTTCCAGATTTTTTTTCCGTAGTTTCATTCCTAGTGATTCGTTCATTTAATGTACCAAGGATATCTTCTCACTGTTTCTGCTACTTCATCATTTTGTATAAAATTTATGGTATTATAATCTGAATCATTTCTGCGAGGATGATCCTTGCCA
>DASPMU010000040.1:0-24802 GCA_035626895.1 Alphaproteobacteria bacterium | reverse complement strand
AATTATGTATACTGCCTCATAATATTGCCTTTTAAGAGCCTATAAAGATATTTTAGCTAAAATGTCACGGTTCCACTGGAAAGGAAGGTTGTCACCTCATTAGTGACGAAAGACCCTTATTTCCGATGGAGTATTTTGGATTTGAGCACAAACAATAGCCTTTATAAATAAAATTGTATTTCTCTTTATAAATGCCAGAAATTTCAAGCAGAAATTTATGGTGACAAAAATTCAAAGAATTTTTGGAAAAAGTCATTATTATGAGATTTTCAAGAATTGAAAATTCTAAAGAAAATCTATAATTAATTTGGGGGATAAAAAATGGCTAAAAAACCAGTTAAAAAGACCAAAGTTGAAGAGTCAAAGGCTGAAAAAGTTGATTTACAGATAGTAAACATCGTAGTAAGTTCTTCATTAGAACATAGCATCCCATTAGAAAAAATGGCTGCTACATTAAGCAACACAGAATACAATCCTGAACAGTTCCCAGGTTTAGTAATTAGAATCAAGGAACCAAAGACTTCTGCATTGATATTCAGTTCAGGAAAGATCGTATGTACAGGAGCTCGAAGCCTTCAGAAGGTAGAAGAATCTATACAAAAGATCATCGAAAGCTTGCAAAAGATCGGGATCAAGATAACTATCAAGCCAAAGATCACAATCCAGAACATGGTAGCTGCAGGAAGCATCGGCATGGCTTTGAATTTGAACCAGCTTGCAATGAAATTACCAAACACTGAATACGAACCGGAACAATTCCCGGGTTTAGTATATAAGTTGATTGAAGCTAAGGCTACATTCTTACTTTTCAGCAACGGTAAAGTCGTCTGCACTGGAACTAAGAGTGAAGAAGAAGCAAGAACAGCACTTGACAAGTTAGTTGTTGTATTGAAGAAAGTTCAATAAATCGTATATCTTACGGTGTATGATACAATAAATTTTTTATTTTAATTCATTTTTCATTTCATTATTCAAAATTAAAGAGATTCATAGTAAAAGAGGACGAGAAATTTTAAGTATTTTTGATTTTTTACAAACTGTTTGAAAGGTTGCGGGGGTACAGTAGTATACTGTATGTGGGTTACTATGGATATTACAGAGCAGATTGAAAAATTCCACGAGTTCTTTAACTTAGTATATCACGAGCAACTGCACTCTGCAATTTCTAAAGGAGAGAAAAGCCTCTCAGTAAATTTCTCAGATCTTGGAATGTTCAATCTAGAGCTTGCGCAGGAAGTCCTTGAAAATCCGGAAGATTCTATAAGAGGATGCGAGATAGCAATTGAACAGTTTGATTTCCCTGGAGCAAAAGAATTTAAGATACGATTCAGGAATCTTCCAAAGACACAGGAAGTAATGATCAGAGATATTAGAAGCACGCACTTGCAAAAATTCATACAGATTTCTGGAATCATCAGGCAGAAAACAGACGTTAGGCCTCAAGTAACAACAGCAAGATTTGAATGTCCAAGCTGCGGAAACACTATGACTGTTCTTCAGCTTGATACAAAATTCAGAGAGCCAACTAAATGTTCTTGCGGTAGAAAGGGACGATTTAGACTCATGGGCAAAGAAATGATCGATGCTCAAAAAATAGTCTTAGAAGAAGCGCCGGAAGACATTGAAGGATCAGAACAACCAAAGAGAATGGATATTTTCTTAAAACAAGATCTAGTAAGCCCTATGTCTGAGAAAAAAACAAATCCTGGTTCTAAAAATATAATCACAGGAATTCTAAAAGAAGTTCCGATCCTTGCAAGAGACGGCGGTAAATTGACTAGATTTGACTTAATGATTGAAGCAAATCATGTTGAATCGGTCGCAGAAAATTTCTCAGAGCTTAATATCACTCCTGAAGAAATCAGGGAGATAAGAGAGGTTGCTGAAGATCCGAAAATCTATAAAAAAATCACAGGAAGCATCGCGCCGGGAATATATGGCCACGATAAAGTAAAAGAAGCATTAGTTCTTCAGTTATTCGGCGGAGTAAGGAAAGTAAAAGACGATAGATCCATCAGCAGAGGAGACATTCACGTTCTATTAATCGGAGATCCGGGATCTGGAAAATCCCAGATGCTCAAAAGAATCAGCATCGTTGCGCCTAAATCCAGATATGTTTCTGGAAAATCTGCGAGCGCAGCCGGCCTTACAGCAACAGTTGTAAAAGATGACTTTCTCAAAGGCTACGCCCTGGAAGCCGGAGCATTGGTATTAACAAACAAAGGAATATGCTGCATCGATGAGATGGATAAGATGACTAAAGAAGATACTAGCGCGATGCACGAGGCCCTCGAGCAGCAAACTATCAGCATCAACAAGGCAAATATTTCTGCAACTCTCAGGGCAGAGACGACAGTACTTGCAGCAGCAAACCCTAAATTCGGAAGGTTCGATCCTTATGAATTAATCCCTAAGCAAATAGAGCTGCCTTCAACACTTATCAACAGATTCGACTTGATTTTCCCAATCAGAGATATTCCAAACAAAGCAAAAGATGAAAGAACAGCAGATTTCATCCTGCAGCTTCACAAGAAATCAAGCGGAGGAGATGCAGACTTAAGAACTGAATTCATAAAGAAATATGTTGCATATGCAAGACAGAACATCAATCCTCAGCTAACTGAAGAAGCGCTTGAAGAAATAAAAGAATATTATGTAAAAATGAGATCAACTGGCGATGAGGAAGGAGCATACAAAGCAATCCCGATTTCTGCAAGACAGCTTGAAGCATTGATCAGACTCAGTGAAGCTAGCGCTAGAGTCAGGCTCAGTCCTAAAGTTTTAAAGAGCGATGCAAGAAGGGCAATTGAATTAGTACACTTCTGCCTGACGCAGATTGGAGTCGATCCTGAAACAGGAAAAATAGACATTGACAGGATAACAACAGGAGTTACAGCATCACAGAGAAGCAACATATCAATCGTCAAGGAGATAATCAAGGATCTTGAAGGACAGATAGGAAAACAAATCCCTGTTGATGACGTCCTGCTAAGGGCTAAAGAGAAAGGACTTGATCCTGAAAAGGCTGAAGACATCCTTGACGTACTAAAGAAAGAAGGAGTAATATTTGCTCCTCGTGCAGGATTCATAAGCAGGATATAATTGATTAAAATGACATTAGATGAACTTTATACAAAAATATTGATGGATTTATACGCTGTTGGAGAGAAAAGATCTCCAAGAGGAGAAGAAACCAAAGAATTGAGGCCGTACTTTTTTATTCTTAGAGATATAACTGATAATATTGTAAAAGTTCCAGGATTTGAAACAAATATAAATTATGCAAAGACTGAATTTGAATGGTATCTTACCGGAAATGGAAATTTAAATGAAGCTCCAGAATTAATAAAAAAAACATGGGCGAGATATTCAGATGATGGAGAAACAGTCAACAGCAACTACGGAGAGAGAATTTTTGGAAAACATGCAATTCTAAATATAAACCAATGGGATTATGCAAAAGAATTATTGACAAAAGATCCTCATACAAGAAGAGCAACTATCAATATAAATAGTTATTTTGATAAATTAAACAGAGATACAAAAGATTATCCATGCACACAATATTTACAATTCTTCATAACAAATGATAATAAATTAGAAATGGGTGTTCACATGGGATCTAACGACGTCTATAAGGGATTAAGAAATGATATTTATTGTTTCACGCAGTTCCAGAAAAAAATGGCTGATGAATTAAATCTAGGATATGGAATCTACAAGCATTATGCAGGAAGCATGCATTTGTACGCAGAACAATTTAGCAAAGTCAAAGCTATGATAGAAAATAGATCTAAAGAATAAATTGGTTGATTAAAATGGCAGAAGAAATCAAAAGACAAACAGCATACAAATGTACAATAGACACTTTAAACAAAGGAATATTCGTTAAAAAAACTGGCTGGGAATCAAGCTACATCGTAACTGACTACGGAGACTTTGCAAGAGTCAATATAATTGCAGTAGTTGTTGAAAGACAGGAAGCAGGCGTTGTAATTGATGACGGAACCGGGCAGATAAGCGGCAGACTTTTTGATAAGACAGAACAGCTTGATAGCATAAGCATAGGAGACATTGTAATCGTAATAGGAAAACCGAGAGATTACAATGATAAAATGTATCTAACGATTGAAATAATAAAAAAAATCAGTCCGGAATGGATTGGATACAGGAAAAAAGAACTAACATTAATCAAAAAAATCAGGGAAACAACATCAAATCAGGCGCAAGCAAAGCCTGCAAGACAGCTTGAACCTGAAATAGTCCAAAATGAAAGCACGTTCGCTTCTAAAGAAAGAGTTGCTAAAATAATAAAAGATCTAGATAGGGGAAGCGGAGCTAACATTGATGATGTATTAAGGATGTCTAAAGCCTCAAATGGCGAAGAAATAATCAGCGACATGCTCATGCGCGGCGAAATATATGAATTCAAAGCAGGCCACGTAAAGCTGATGTAGAACGTTAAGAATAGAAGATTTGTAAAAAGAAATTAAAGAATAAAAGAAATAGTTTTAATTAGGAAAGCTGCAATTTCAGCTGCCTTTCATAATCATTCTCATTCCATGTTGCAGTTGTCTTTTGGACCACTGCGCCGTCTTTTAATATTACTTTAGTTCTTGCTTCTCTTACATCAAAATTTGTTGCAAGTCCGGATTCTACGCTATCAGTAAAATCATCGTCATAATTTACCTTGAATCCGATAATTTTAGGATTTGCCATTTCATTAAATGCATCATATATTGCGTTCTGATCAGATTTTGATGTTGAACTCCAGTCAGAATAGAAATAAAGTAATATTATTTTATCGTCTTCTAATGCCTTTTGATAATCTTCGCTATTGAATTCTATATAAGGAGTAGTTTCTCCTGCCAATACAGTTCCGGAATATTTAGAAAATATATTATTTTCAGTCTCGGACTCAGTCTCCGTTTCTGCAGGAGTTTGAGTATTCTCTGAATTATCTTCAGGCGTGTTTGTTGAAACTGCTCCAGGATTCTGCTGCGCGCATCCTGCAACTAATACAGATAATACAAATAATATAACTAATAGCTTATTCATTATAATCCCCCCATATTTGGTATAATGTATTTATAGACTATAAGTGTGATATTTCCTTAATAAATGTTTTGCCCTGCGCAAAACATCTGTGAACATTAGTGAGCAAATGTTACTATGAAATCATTAAATATCGTACTTATGCAAGGCCGCATTTAAACCAGCTGATGCATTCTGTGTAGACTTGCCTGTCAAAGCTTAATGATGGTGTTATGAATACTTCAATTAATGCTGCAAAGAACAATATTCCTATTGCAAGCATGATCAGATCTGCAGAATCAAGCATTATATGTTCGAATTTTCTTGAAGTGAATTCATGATTTATTACAGCAATGCTTATTATTCCTCCTGCTAGTGCTGCTATAAAATATGCAAGTATTTCAGGCAGACCGTGAATAGCATATCTCATGATACCTGACGTTACTGCGCAGAATGTTGTTCCGGCATTCGGGCCGCAGGCTGTCTGGGTCAAAGCGTCTATGCTTCCGCTAACGAATGCGCCTATTGCTGCTCCAACAATTGAAGCGTTCCAGATGAGAATAAATATTGCTCCAGCGCCGTATATGAATGAGAATAGAATACAGAACAAAAGAACTTTAACATTGTTGAAAAATATCTTGCTGAAAATAGCGGCAGGATTGCTGACATGCCCAGTTATTTCTCCTGATGCATCAGTTACTTCGTCAAAAGCAATCGATTCTGTGACTCTTGCGTTGATTGAACTTATCGTTGAAGTCTGTGAATGAAATAGCGTATTTGACATTCCTTCAGGCAGTACGACAAACCAAAACGCAAACGCAAGCGTTGCCCCTATAAATAGCCACATAAATGCCTTGAGGGCTTTAGCATGTTCTTTCAACAGAACGCGCTCTTCCATATCCGTCAAGTCTTTTTCTTCTTCAGTCTTCATTATTTTATAGACTGTAGGAGCTGCTGCAAGAGTCGTCAAAAAAATCATGAAGATGCTGCTGTATGCCTGGAAAATATAATAGCTTAGAAACATTGCAAGAGATGCATATATCGCTCCGAGAATCATCATTAAGCCTGGCCTGTTCTCTGCATTCTCCGGACTAATGATATTTTCTAAAACCACTAACACACCTCTGATATCTTATTTTTCAGGAAAGAAGTTTATAAACTTTATCCTGCTCTGAGCGCTTAGCACAATATTTACTCACTGTCGTTCGTAGATGTTGCGTGACGCGCAACATTTATAAGCAATCCTTTATTCTCCTTATCTATGGATTACGAAGCTATGCTTGAACGTGGAAAGAACAAGTTGCCTGAGATAGCAGTATCAACTGAAAGATTTACAGTTCCAAAGATCACGGGCCACCTTGAAGGCAACAAGACAATAGTGAGTAATTTCCTGCAAATAGCAAATACAATCAGGAGAACTCCAGAGCATTTATTGAAGTATATCTCAAGAGAGACAGCAGCAAAAGGAGAAATCAAAAAACAGCTTCTAATATTCAATACAAAAATACCTTCATCAAAGTTAAACGAAAAGATACAGCAATATGTAGACAACTATGTAATTTGCAAAGAATGCGGAAAGCCGGATACAAAATTATCCAAAGAAGGAATAATAACATTCATCAGATGCCAAGCATGCGGCGCTAAGCATTCAATTAATTCTAAGATTTAATTTTATTAATGTTAAAACTTTGTTAATATTTTAAAGAAAATTAAGGTAAAAAATAATATTAAATTAATACGATGGCTCAAATCCAGTATTTGCAGGCTCCCATTTTTTTCCAGGATATTTTACAGATACAGCAAGGTCTGATCTATACACATCATTATGTTTATCGAGAATATTTTGTAATTCATCAACAATGCCACTAAATAATTTCCTATCAAATTCTCCTTTTGCAATAGTCATATGCGCGTTATAGTTGTGCAGTACATAAGGATACCTTGCTTCAAATAAGCTTTTATCAACATCAGCGCGTATGCCATGCTCTAAAACTATGTAAGGCATCATATCGTTCACTATTGCTCTATGAGTATTTTTTAAGCCTAATGCATCCGCACGAAGAACTAACGCGCCAAATTTTTCATCCCTGCCATTTGAAGGCAAATTTTCGAATAAATCCAAAGCTCCGAATGTTATATCCCTGTTATATTGATATTTTGGTATAAATCCATTGGATAATTTTTCCTGGAGATGCTTTTCATTTTCTGAATCAGTATAGAAAGAAAATAATGTTACATGATAATCTAAAGATGGCTTTCTGTTAGGTATGTTTGAATTAGTCAAACATTCAGAAATGCAATCAGTAAGACAGTCAATTGCCTTTGGCCTTAAATAAATACAATATTGTATTAAATTATTTTCTTTGTTCAAATTATTCATGTTGTCCATTTTCCTAGTCCCTCCTGTATCTCCTCTTCTTTACCGAAATATTCTTCTATTTGCCTCTTTGTGAGTTCGATAGATTGCTTCAGATATGATGGCAGATTATATTTATCAGCAAGCCTTATTGTCGGCTCGAGATATTTTATTACGCTGCCTTCTGAAATCGTGAAAATTATCTTGTGCTTGCATTTTAGGCAATGACCTGCAAGAGGAGGCCTTCTGTATTTAGTGTTGCAGCTGCCGCATCTAAATTGCTGCAGGCTGAATTTTCTTAAATTACCTCTGATATCTCTAATAAAATGTTTTTCAATTACAAGTTTTGCAACATCTGATGTATCAACTGCTCTTATCTTTACAGCAAGATCCATCTGCCCGAAAAGTTTTTCTTCCATTGACGGCAATAATTTATACTCAGAACATAATACTCCTGCATTTATGTCGTCAGTATCGTGAGTGAATCCCATGCCTTCATATTGTTCTGGCGTTCCAATGTATTTTCCCATCTGCCTGATTTTTATAGATCCCGGAGGCTTGTATTCGTTTGCTGCTTGATAAAAGTCAAGGGGATATCTCCAGCCTATATCTAAATCAAAGACCATGTCGTCAACTTCCGCCGGATTTAATATATATGTCAATACTAATGGAGCGTCCATTGTAGCTCCTCTTCTCTCGGATAAATATTGCTTTGAGAAATTGAGCAAACCATCAAGAAGCAGGAATATGCATGACTCATCTCCATCAGCATCTCTTCTCATTGCTGCATGATACATCGGATGAGAGAAGAATCCCTGAGTCTTCGTAAATCCTACAATCCTTCCTAGCGTCCCGGCCGATGTATGCGGCGCAAGTCCGATTACGAAATGTCCTGCAAGATCTTCTTTAGACTGCAATTTATAATAAGGCTTGAGACCATAGAACTTTTCAAGAAGCTCATCGATGAATTTCGTCGTCCTGAATAATACTTCGTCTGCTGATTCATCAGGACTGTCAGGGCAGCAAGGTATCAATATATCTTGAGGTTTTATTTCAAGTATTTGGTCTTCTTTTTCAAGAGGCCTGCCTTTAGTGTCTTTAATATAGCCTAGTTTTCTTAATTTCTCAACTGACACTCCAACTTCTTTCGGCTTGAAATGCGTTATAGGAATCTCTGATGCGTCATATCTAGTAGTTCCGTCTTTATTTACGGCAATTCCGTATTTTGCCCTGATGATTCCTTTTGCTAAATGTTCCGGGACATGGCTCTTGTTTACAGTTCCCCTGATTCCCTTAATCATGTCAGGATAAATTCTGGTGTCAAGTTTTTTTAGAAGATCCTGGAATACTTGCTTTATATTTAATTCGTAATATCCATTATCTTCTTTCGGATGAGCATTATTAGTGCATTCAAAACTCTTGCATTCTTTGCAATAAGATAATTTGTTAGTTTTATTGTCGCAAGTCTCGCAAACTGCAAAAACGCTTTTCTTCTTACACTTATCGCAATAAAATACAGGGAAATTCGTCGTGATTTTTCCTGCTTCCATTGCAGTCTGGAAACTTCTGAGTTTTCCTCCTTCTTCTCCGACAGGAAATAGTGTATGAGGCTGCCCAGTCAATTTTCTCATTTTTGCTTTTTCCGGCCTTCCCATCCTTGATCCTACGAATACTCCGCATTTATCTCTTACAGTAAATTGCGAGATTTTATTTACAATCGATAATACGTCTTCATCGACAACTTCGCCTTTCTTTTTTTGCTCAAGAGCATAATTTAATACTTTGAGGACTGCTTCTATATCTTCATTGAGAAGTATGTCATGAAGATTTAATGTTGATAAAAGAGCCTGTGCGCAGTCCCCTTCTATGACGACAAATTCATTGTTTACAAAAAGATGAGGAATTCCGATTAATTCTAATGCTAGCTTTGCATCGTTTTTAGGCAAGATTATTTTTTCTATATCTTCGTCAGGCTTGTTGTCTTTTCGAACAATGTTTGCCTGGCCGAGCCATTCAACTAAATCTCGCAGTTGTTCGATAGTTATTGATTTCCAGAAATATGTATATTGTGGATGCAACGGGACATTTAATTTCTTTGACAATTCTATTGCTGCCTTGACACTGATTTTAGTCTTTAATGGTCTTCTGAAAAGAAGCTCAAGCTTATCTTTTGGAATTCTTACATGATTTGATAATTTTTCAAAATCAAGATCTTTGTATGTGTTAGTTAATTCGCCTTCTATCTTGAAATTTTCGAGCGCTGCCTTTTCGAGTTCTAAAATCCAGTATTCCTGGCAGTATCCAGGAGGGACAAGCAAGTGATTTCTGTTGAAGAAATCTCCGTATGCAACAAGAACATCTCCAAGATATAATATTTCCTTGATATCTTTCTTGTACTGCTTTGCAAGCGCTTCAGTTTCTAGCATCATAACATTTCCATTAGTTAATTTTACAATCGGGCCTTCAATAGTATCGCAAACTGTCATCGCTGCAGCTTTTCCTGGCCTTTCAACTTTTAATTGTGTTGCTGTAGCTACATAATTATTCAAGACATGCATTGTTGCCGGATGAATAGACTGCGCGCTATATCCTGATACTCTTCCCCTGCCGTATCTTAGCCTGAATCCGCCGTTTCTTAGAGGATATCCAAGTACTGGCCTTCCTGCAACCAAGTCTTTGATGTAAGTATAATCCGGGCTGATCTTTGAAGCCGAAGCAGATGTGTCGGATTTTTTCTTATGAGCTTTTGCAGCTTTTTGAATATTGAGATATTCTTCAATAAACATCCAATCATCAAGACCAAATTCCTTTCCCCAGACTTTTAGCTGCTTCCAAAGTTTTGGAGCTTTCAGAGGAATACAGTCAGAATAAATCAGGCAGAATCCGCTTCTGATTAAATTTGTCGGGACTCTTGGAAGATCTTTATAGTTTGAAACTTCATATTTTTCCGACGACTCCGCTCCAATCTGGACTGGAATATTTTTCATCAGGAAATTTATTTCTTCGCTGTTAGGGAAATATTGTCTCGGGCTAAATCTTGTGTGATAATCTTCGACTTCTGTATATGTTCTTTTTATTTCTAAATCTGTAGCGTCGTACTTTACGTAGCCGAATTTTTTTCTTATGTAGTCTGCAATCAATACAGATACTGCTGCAGCTGTACCTCCTGCATTTCTTATCGGCCCTGAGAAATTAACGCAGAAATATTGGCCTTGCTTGTCCATCCTGTCAACAATATCAAGATGCGTGAAACCTTCAATAGGACTTGATACAACTCCATTAGTAACGTAGGCAAAACCAGTCTTTATTCCTATTTCCATAGCTTCTTTATTATCTTTGAATTTGCAGAATTTTTCTCTTGCAACTTCTTCAGCAATTGTGAATGCTACGCGCCAGTCTAGAACGCCATACTGCTTTTCCAGCTCGATGATTCTTTCGGATGCGCCGCTGTTTTGGATCTGCGGGGCTATAACTGCAATGATACCAATTACTCTCTCAGCCATGTTTTTAGCAAGAACAACTTCTGCTGTCTCGACGTAATCGTAGCCTTTTGCCCTTGCAGCGTTCGCTATCTTTAGCTCGCGCATGCACGCATCTTCTAATTCATCGAAATATTTCTGCATTTCTTTGCTTGCTTCAACCATTTTTCAACTCTCAAATCAATTATTTATTTTCTAACCAATTTTGGCTCAATTATCTATTACACTATTTCCTTCTTTCTCCTGGTCTTCTCTTGAAAGGAAATTCATGACTTTTACTTCTCTTGTATGCATGTCAACTATGAATGCCCGCCCTGGCTGAGGTTCTAATCCTCGACGCTCTTGTTCTGGAGATTTGGAGACCCAGCATGATGCATTAAAGCATGTGACATTTTTGTAGCTTGAAACACTTGCCCTATGGATGTGACCTGAAATCAATATATCAGGAATTCTTTCAATGAATAATGGATCTTTCTTTGGATCAGGAACATATAATGCCGAAGTATGCGACGGGGCTAGATGCCTTCGCTGCAGCAAATACTTCATTATTAAGTCAGGTCTCTTCTGGCCTCCTGATTGCCTTATTGTAGGGATTTTCTCTGAGTAATAAACAAATGAGTAGCCATGATAGAACATCACATCAAGTCCATCGAAATTGTTTTCAGGCTGCGCGTAGATATTTACCATTGAAGGATTGCTTAGTGATATGACGTTAGGCAATGCAAGAACCGGCCATGCGTATTCTTTGCTCAGTGGAAGCTGAGGCTCTGATATTCTTCCTACATCATGATTTCCTGGGCAAATTATTATCGGGATATTTGAAGGAATTTTTTTGAGCAATGCTGCAAATTGGGCATATTGTTCCTTGACATCAATAATGCTTAGATCATATTCCTGGCCAGGATAAATTCCAACTCCTTCAACAAGATCTCCTCCGATAAATATGTATTTTACCATTGAAGCAATCTCTCTTTGTCTTTCGTTGCCCATCTCGCCCTTTATCCATGCAATGAATTTCTCGAATTCTTTTTCAAGAAATAATTTTCCGCCAAACTGTGTGTCTGATATTATTACAGCATAGCCTGGTTCGGGACTTTTCTTTAACTCTTTAGTCAATGGAATATCAGGAATTAGGATGCTGTTTGCAAATAAAATCTGATCAAATGTTCCTGTGACTCCTATTGTTTCATCAAGCTGTATTTCTTCAGCAAGCTTGAACATGGCATCTTTTGTTTTGTTGACGACAACTTTTATCATTCCTGTCTGATCTTCGAGCGTAAACATTATGTTTCCTGCTTTTGTCAAGGATTTTTCATAAACCACTCCAATCAGTGCAACGTTTTCTCTTTCTTTTTTAGCGGCAATTCTTGCAATTGAAGTCAGGCTTTGAAGTTCTTGTCTTGAACGCAATATTTTTTCAATATCTTTGAATCTAACTGTATGAAAGCTCACGAAATCAGCAACAGACCATTTCTTGCTTTTTGTCGTATATGTCGAAACTATTTTTATCCTGTTTTCCGCAAGGAATTTATCTCGCTGGATTTTTTCGATTGCATCGCTTTTGTTTTTTTCTTCGCGTGAAATGGCTTTCTTCTCATCGTCAGTCAATTCCTGAACTATTGAATCAGGACTTTGATATAACGAGTCTGCCATAGGATCTTCAAGATTTGAAACAGAATTTTCTGCGACTAATATTTCTTCTTTATTTTCTATGATTAAAGGATCATCTACAGATTCGTCTCTTCTGTCGTCGATTATTCCCACGGCATCTTCAGGTTTAGCTTGAACGCTAGTTTCTATCTTCGTCTCTTTTTTTTCTGTGATAGATCCTTTTTGTATTGACGGAATTTGTGAAATATTTTTCTGGCTGTTTTCTCCCGCAAGATATTCTATGAATTTATCGTAGAGTTTCGTGTCTTTTCTCTTCTCTTTCAGAACTATTGCCTTTTCAAAATCATCTACGACGACTTGTTTGTTGTTATTCAGAATATTTACTACATCTTTATTTAATACTATAAAAGAAGTTTTTATCGGCATTGCAATATTTTCAGGATCGGATAATTCCTTAATAAATTCAGGACTTATCAGTACGTCGTTATCTAAATAAAATTCAATTATTTCATTTGTATTCACGTTCGCACCTTTAAGCTGTTGAAATTAGATTTTCAATGCATTCTCAAGCAAGTTCTTGATTTTTGCATTGAGAGTATCGTTTGTTACCATTGAGACTTCCCTTGTTCTTCCATATCTTCCTTTTGATATGACTTTAGCGTTGATTATTCCTAAGAGATCAAATTCTGCAATGACGTCGCTTACTCTTCTTTGTGTTAATGGTCTTAAATTCGTCTTATTGCAGAGATCTTTGTATAATAGATAAATTTCTCCTGTGAAAATTATATTTTGTTGTCTTCTCTGATCATATATTAATAAAATTGAATAAAGAACTAATTGGAATTGTTTTGGCTGGGTTGTTATAATATCAAGAACCCTATCTTTTTCGATTTTTTCTTCAGCCTCATCAAGTTCCTTGATAGATATTTTTTGGATCCCTTTTCTTTCTGCAAGTTCAACTGCAACTCTTAGAAGTTCTAATGCTCTTCTTGCATCCCCATGTTCTCTTGCCGCGTATGCCGCGCATTTAGGAATGACTCCTTCATCAAGGACTCCTTCTTTTATAGCGTCGCCTGATCTTTTTTTTAGAATATCTTGTATTTGGAGCGCATTATAAGATGGAAAGACTAATTCTTCTTCAGATAATGAAGATTTAACTCTTGGATCAAGATTGTCTGCAAACATTATATCGTTGCTAATTCCAACTAATGCCAATTGAGCGTTCTTTAATTCTGTATTTATCCTTGTCAGATTATAAATTACTTCATCGCCAATTTTTTTGATTAATTGATCGATTTCGTCAAGAATTAATATTACAACCTGTTTTTCTTCTTCTAGTTTCTTGTAGAATGTTCTATAGACTTCATCAGTAGGAAGTCCAGTTGGAGCAACTTCTTTTCCTAGCATTCTTGTGATCTCAGCAATAAGCCTATATTCAGTATCAGCTACTTTCTTTAGCTTACAATTAAGATACAGGAATTTAATAGGAATCATATCTCTAGAAGCAATGACTTGAATTTGTTTAATGCTTGATTGGACTGTAAGAGTTTTTCCTGATCCTGTCTTTCCATAAATGAATAAATTAGAAGGTCGTTCCAATCGAAGTGAAGGAGCTAAAATTTTAAGAATATGAAGCAATTGTTCATCTCTATGCAATATTTCATCAGGATTGTAAGAACTTTGGAGTGCTGCCTTATTCTTGAATAAAGATTCTTTCTTGATAAAATTCTCTAAAAAATTACTGACATCAACCACCTAAATCACCCAACACCTTAACTATAAACTTTAACTATAATAAATAAAATACAACCCACTATTGTTATTATATCTTCAACCCCTAACAATATTCCATTGGAAACAAGGCTTATATAAATGTTTCGCGTGTGGAAAATGTCTTTTGTAGAATATAAGAGACCCTATGATTTCCTATGGAACTTTATTTTTTGAACTGGCAACAAATTTTTGATTTTCTCTTAATATGCTGAGCACAGTTTGAGCACAATTTTTTTGTCTATTTTTCTTTCATTTTTTTCCTTTTCATAATTTTTAATTATCTTCTCTATTATATATTATATAATAATATTAATATAATATATATAATATATAATAATTTTCAATATAGAAAATAATAAATAAGTTGAAAAGAGAGAAGAGAAAGTATGAAAAGGTAAGAAGTTTTATTTTTTTAATATTAAAAAGAGTTAAAAAAATTACACCACAGCTCAAAATCATTTCTCTATGTGAAATCGGGGTGTGTCTGATTAATCTTACTTGTTGTATAGTTGTTCTATTGTTTTTTTAACTTACTTATTGTACGATTGCTCTATTGTTTTTCTTATTTTTTTAATATTTGTACGTTGAGAATTAGTGTATTGTCTTACATTACTTACAAGATCTATTATTTCTTTTAGTATTTTTTTATCTGTAAATTTAGTTACCTTAAGATTGTTCACTTGGTTGAAATATGCCTCTATAGTGTGACCTACTCCTAAAAATAAAACACCTGTTTCATTATCTTCTAATGTTTGATCTATTCTTCGGAGAATAAAATTATCTCTATTTATTGTAGATATGATGTCTTTATGCATATTTCTATCGAATTCATCCAACAATTTATATGATTCAGTAACAATCGGTATAGCTCCTTTATTCATAAGATCTGTAATAGAATTATAGTTTCTTGAGATGTTTCTTTTACTCAAAGATTTTAATATAAATTCATTTATGTCTTTCTCAATTCCTCTGCCTGTTTCTTGAAAACTATCTTGATATATTTTATGCACTTCTTTATCTAACAAGAAGGAATCTATTTTATTCCAATACTTTTGAAGATTAGATTGGTATGTTTTTGTAAAATAAGGATGTTGTTTAGCAGTGTTTCTTTGTGTATAGATATGGAAATCGCTTGGTTCATGAGCTATAGGAACATAAATTAATTCTCTCATGATTTTATTACAACTAAGTAATATTTAAATTTTCCGAATCCGTTCCTATTCCCAAGTAACAACAGAATCATAAGATTTATAAACAGATTCCACTTCCCAATAGTAACGAAAAAGTTGAGTTTTATATAAAAAACGACCTTGTCGTCTTTAAACAAACTGGTTCGGGGGTTAAAAAATGATTGTTCAGCAAGAGTTATTAAAAAAGATCAAAGATTTCGGCCTTAACAGTTATGAGGCAAAGATATGGACTGCTCTATTATCAAGAGGAGTTTCAAGCGCAGGAGAATTATCCGATATTTCTAACGTTCCAAGATCAAGAACATACGATGTTCTAGAATCACTAGAGAAAAAAGGCTTTGTCATAATGAAGCTAGGAAAGCCAATCAAATACATGGCAATCCCACCAACTGAAGTAATCGATGTAATCAAGAAGAAAATCAGAGATGAATCAGTAAGACAAGAAGCAACAATGGATGAATTAAAGAGATCTGATGTTCTAGAGCAATTAACTACACTTCACACTAATGGAATAGATATGATTGAACCAACTGAATTAGTTGGAATGATCAAGAACAGAGAAAATATCTATGAGTACATGGAAAATATGATCAAGAAGGCTGAGAAATCTGTCTATCTAATGACTTCTAGCGAAGGAATAGTAAGAAAGATGGAAAAACTTGAAAAAAGCATCAAGAAAGCAGCTGATAAAGGCGTTAGCGTAAAAGTAATTGTTCCAACTGCAAAAGATGTTGAAAGATTAGACAAGGAATTCAAAAATATCCTTGAAGCAAAATCATCAGATGTAAAATCAAGATTCATCTTAGTTGACGACACTAAATTATTATTTTTCATAACAAACGACAAAGACGTACATCCATCATACGATGTTGCAGTCTGGGTCGAGACAAGCTTCTTTGCAGAATCAATGAAAGGATTCTTCGAGAATGCATGGAAGATGAAGAAATAAATGATATTTTCTTGATTAAAAATGGCTCTTGAAGAAAAATTTGAGGAATCAAACGAAAAAATAAATCAAGAAAATATACTCCAAGAATCAAATATTCAAAAAAATAACGATTACACATTAACAGATTTTGGAGTTACATTCCATAATCCACTAAGAGCAGAAGAAAAAACATACGAATGGTTAAGAAATGATGAAAAATCATACTTGCCGTAAATCACGCTAACTCACCTCTTTTTCCTGAGTAGGACCGATTTTCTTGGTCTTACTCGGGTTTCTTTTTTTTAATAAACAATCGGAGAAAAAATGAAAATATTCCACGAAGAAATTAAGGAGCCGCAAAATTCTTTACTAGATAAAATAAATAAATTAGTAGGAGAAAGTTTTGGTTTTAATGTTAAATGCAATTACTTCAGTTATCACACTGCATATGGTGATGTTTTTATGAAAACTAATTCTGTCGGCGAAATAGGTGTAGATTTTTTTTGGAATTGGACATATCATAAAATGGGGACATTTTTGGATGAAGATGGCTCTTCACTTGTAGTACGATCCAAATATCTAAAGCAAGCAATACGTTATTCTGAACTTTTTGAAAAAAAATTCAATAAAGAAGTGTATATACAAGTAACGGATAGAATGTTTTAATTTTTATCTCAAAGATTTTTAGTTTAAAATTCTAAATTTTCACAACACTAATAAACAGATAAGCCATTAATTCTTTGAATGATAGTCACAAACCATTACAAGAATGTTCTTCTTATAGGAACATCTCATATTGCAAAGGAATCTGTCGATAAGATAAATGAAGCTTTCAAAGAGATTCATCCTGATATAATATGCGTCGAATTAGATCATAAGAGACTTCACGGACTTGTTTCAGGAGAAAAACCTGACAGATCATTCAGGCAAGGGATCAAAAAATATGGATTTCAAGGCTATATGTTTGCGCTCATTGCAGGCTATATACAAGAAAAACTTGGAAATATCGTGGATATGAAGCCTGGAAGCGACATGCTTGCAGCAGTCAATCTTGCAAGAACTAATGGCAAGAAACTTGAATTAATAGACCAGGATATAGATATTACTTTAAGGAATTTTTCAAGAAATTTTACTTGGAAAGAAAAATTCAGGATAGTCGGAGATATACTCAAGGCTCCTTTCTCGAAACAACAAAAAATAGATTTGAGCAAAATTCCTAAGGATGAATTAATACAGAAATTGATGGGCGATCTTAAATCACGATATCCGTCGATACACAAAGTAATTGTAGAAGATAGAAATGTCGTGATGGCGAAAAACATTTATCAGCTGATGTCAAAGAATCCTGACAAAAAAATTCTTGCAGTCATAGGCGCAGGACATGAGAAGGAAATCCTAAGGCTTTTGAAACTTGAAGATTTCAGACGTGATAAAGTTAGATGATTTTGAAGTTATTTTCTTTTTTCTCCAATAAAATCGTTATAGAAATATTTAGCTAATACCGGTCCTTCTTGGTTGACATAATTTCCGCCTGTTTTTTTATTATAGTCAAGATCCGGAAGAATATTATTTTCATGTATCTCCATCCAGCATATAGTTGCGCCATCTTCTATAACTACATCTTCTAATGCAGTAATTTCAAGCACTGCGCTGTTTCCTTTATCATAACCGAATCCGTTATCGAAAAATCCAGCTTTATGTATTTTCAGTTCACCTATCAAATGAGATGAAGGAGTCATTTCTATTGCGTTTTTCGGCGGAACGCTCAATTTTTCTTTACTTACCATTATGTAATTTTTTCCTTTTTCAAACTTGAATTTATTTGTTTTTTCAATAGGTTTGTAAAATGTACTTGCCTTGTTGATTTTGTTTTCTGTTATATCAACATATTCATTAGTATTAAGCGCTTCATAACCAATTATATCGTAATCTTTTAAAGATAAGGACATTTGAAATTTATATCCATCATATATTTCTGTTTTTATTTTGTTTCCCTTCTTATCCATCAAGAAAGTCTGACTATCGTATTCTTTTTTATTAAAATATTCCCTTACATATTGTTGTGTCTGCTCTAGTGTCATTTTTTCCTCAAAGCATTTTTCCAAGATATTTTCTATATCTTTTTGTGGAGAAGTATGCGATGTAAATCTGAGCTGATTTAAGGCCATTCCACCTTTCATTCGTATATTGAAAGACTGAGGAGATAATATGTTGTATACATTTCCTGAATATTTTTTAGGCAAAATATCATATAAATCGAAATGGTCAGCTACACTTCTGACGTGCATATCTACTCTGCCTATAGAACTTTTTGGGCTAAATTTCATAATATAATCGCCCTCTTCATTTTTTGAAACTTTTAATGTAGGAACTATATAATGAAATCCTTTATGCAGATAAAATTCTTTATCTATATTGAATTCTCTGCTTTTTAAATCTTCAATATAATGATTTACGTCATGCCTTTTGGGCCTGAATAAATCTCTTATTTCATAAGCTACTTTTCCAATAGGAATATCGACGCTGGAAGGTTCAACAAATTGAGTTAAATCAATTATATCTTCATTAAGAGAAGTGATTATTTTTCTATTGATTAATTCTTTTATTTGATGATCAACAAGCATGTTATACATTATCTAACCCCACAATTCCAGAACTTAGAAATCTATTATAAATCTTTCTAATGACGATAAATACCTTAAAAATCATCAGAAGGCAGTAACGAATATTAGATAATTAAAATGAGAAAACAAAAAGAAATAAAAAATGGTTTACTTATTCAGCTGAAGATGGTTCAGTGGAGCCTATTCCACCTCCAATATCTACAGGAATTGGCTTTTCATCTACAGGCATAGGTTCTCTACCATAGCCGTAATATTCAGGCTTTGTAAATGGAAGCTCAATGCTTCCTCCCTCAGCTGTTATATCGTTCAAATCATTTATTTTCACATATTTTGTCGATATTGTGAATAAATTGTCTCCGATATATAAGCTTCTAAGCACGCTTGCGTCATTGAACCAATAATAATAGTCTGTAAGGCTGCTTGAATGCTCTATTCTTCCAAGCGCGTCAAGTCCATCATCAGTTAATTCAATAACATATGCTCCATTCCAGATTTTGTTTCTGTAGCTGTATTGGCTGCTCTTGATTCTCTCTTCAACTTCAGTAACAGGTATTACAACCAGGTTTTTGTCCTCTATATATGTGAATGCTTTATGGTCGTATAATACTGGACTGTCAGAACCTTCAATTCCGATTATTTTTGTATCGATTTCAGTTGGATTTTCGAAATCAGAGACATCAAACAAAGTTATTTTAAGTCCTTTTGCGCTTGTGCCGCCCCATTCATTCTCTCCAACATCTTTTCCGATTCCGAGTATCTTGTCATCTCCGATTGGGTGCAAGTACGAGCTGTATCCAGGTATCTTTAGATATCCTAGAACTTCAGGATCTCTTGGATTGCTTAGATCAATTACAAAGAATGGATCTATCTGCCTGAAAGTTACAAGATATAATTTGTCGCCCATGAATCTTGAGCTGTATATTGATTCATTCTGCGCAATGTTTTCAAGGCTTCCGATTACTTCTAAATTTTCATTTAATACATATACATTATTGTACTGCACATTTCCTTGTGATAACCAGAAGCTGACAGTAGTTGCAACACGCAAGTTTCCATCGAATTCATCCATTGAGAACTGATTCAATAGCCTGCCATCAATCTCTCCCTTGGATTTATACTCGATATTTCCATTGTCGATTGCAATCTTGTGGATTACTGTCTTGCTATTTTCCATTGCCTGCTTTGCATCGTATTCGTTCAGTGCATCTTCAATGTCAGCAAACATTTCTTCATATCTCTCTTGCATGTCTTCGCTATTCTTCAATCCTTCATAGAACTTTGCGAATTCTGCAGAGATTAATTTCCACTCTTCTTCTGTTTCTAAATTCTGATCTAAGATGTCTTCAACATTATCTTTAATGTCGCCCTCAAGCAATGGGACTACAACTTCTGTAAATCTCTCTCTTGCATCATTATCGTATGATGCGCATCTCCATCCCCAGCACCACATGCTTTGCTTTTGATATGCGATGTAGATGTTGTCTTCAGAGACCATTACAGTAGTTCCGTATCCTAGCATGAATGACTCGCTGTCAACAACTTCTTCTGTATTGAAGTCAATTGAAGTCAATGTATTCATCTGATAATTCTGCTCTGGATTGTCGAAATAATATATTTCCGGAGTTACAATTTTGTCTTCAGCGTACTTGATCATTGGTCCTTCATAATGAGCCCAGTCATACATATTTTCCTGAGTTAATATATATACAGTGTTATCAATTAATCTTGAGCTGTAATAATATCCGCTGATAGTGTACGTTTCAACAATTTCAGGATCTTCCCTGTTTGAAATGTCAAATAATACTGCTTTAGTATTTTGAACGTAGCTCTCAACAGGCCTTATATTATATTGATCGAAATATAACTGAGGCTCATAGCTGTCCATGAACACTAAAAGCTTATCTCCATCAAGGAACAATTCCCTTACATTATTTCCATAATAATATCTATCATTTGCTTCCACAAGAGTAGTTTCAGAAAGTATCTCTGAATCAATTCCATTTTTAGAATCAATGATAACTAATCTTCCGTCAGTAATAAGATAGATGTATCTGTCATCGTTCTTTACTATGTCTGCTTCATCAACACCTTCAACCTGGACGTTTGTTTCAGAAAATCCGTCTCCGGATCCGCCTGAATTATCGCTATCTTGTGCAACTCCAGGTGCCGATGCGGCACTTTCAGATGAAACCATTGCAACATCCATTCTAGCGCTCAAAGTCTTGATGTTTACGCCGCCATAAGAATTAAGTGAAGCTGTCTGGCTTTGCTCAAGGAAGTCTTTTAGTTCTGAAACGCTGTCGAATTTTTTCAAATCCTGGCTTGCGCTAAGCTCTTCTATATTTGCATTTCCATTGTAAGTTTCTCTTGCTCCGTCACTGCCGCACGCAGTTAAGCTAAGCAAGGACACAAACAAAAGTCCGATAAATAATAATTTTTTCATGTTAATCCTCCGATCATTCAATTAATCGTCTATAATTTATCTCATAGTTCAATTACTATAAGATTCATAATATTAGCGTAGTCTAGCAAGTATATAAAGATTAATATCACTATTAATGAAGTTGAAGCTATGATTAACTATGATGATTGCAATCATCATTTATTCAAAAACACTATTTAGCCTTAAAAACGAAAGATTTATATTTAAAAATCATGAGTTTAGATATATATGAATAAAAAGTTGGTGTGGGTAGTTATAGTAGGTTTATTCTTAATTCTTCCAGCAAGTGTTCTTAGTTGGCCATATGCTGTAAAACAAACAGATAATGTAGCAAATAGAGATATGCATATGCAATGGGATGGAACAATAGAGTGGACACGAAATCCTTTGACTTGTTCAACACCTACTGCAGCAAAAACCTCATTGAAAATACTTTCTACAGCCCACCCCACAAACCAATTTTATATCGGAGATGTTACTGGATGTGTTTATACTCCTAAAATGATTGATGGCTCATATGTTACGGCAGACACGTTCAAAAGCGCGTTTGGAGAGGCTATAGGAAAAACAGGATCCAAATGCATTGATTTTTCGAATATAAGAATGCATAGCAATGAAGAACATAATGATCAGCAAATAAATCCTCATTTTGTAGTCGGCGGATATATGTATGTTACTCAAAAAGGAAATTATCCACTGCAAATTTTTGTTACTAACGGCGGCGCAGGAAATGTCGATGCAGATGCTTATGTAGTGGTTTTCAATGTCGATCAAAAAACAAATAAATTGCTTTCTTCTGTAGATTTAGATACGAGAAGTGATCACGATTTCTTGTTTGCATCTGCAGGAAATATTGTAGAAGGGTGGTGCACTCATAGAGGAAATGTAACTTTAGATCCGGGATTATATTATATTTTAATAAATATGAATTTTGATAACGAAGTAAGAGATGGAGAAGGAACAGATCATGGTTATTATTCATTATATTACGGAACCCAGCCAACTGCTAGCGGAACAAAATGGACTCCTGAACCGACACAAATGAAGGCCTTATCGAGCCTGGACTATAAGATTTATAGTGATCCGTTAACAACATCACAATTAGAATCTATGTTTACAAGTGACACAATCAATAAAGCATTCTGTGAAGCAGCTGGAGGATCCAAGAATTCTGATCCTGTAATTGCAGATCTTTACGGATGCTGCAGGCCAGCATTAAACGGAATCACCAGGGGCAATTATGTTTGCGATGGTACAGAATGGAAACAGATGACTAATGAAGAGTATTGCGATTATTTAGCAGCTAAAAAAGGAATATCTGCCGAAAATGCACAATTTAACGATCCTGTAGGCCAGGAATCTGCAGGAAGTATATTTACTCCTTTCAACCTGATGCTTCTCTATGGATCAGGTTCAGATGGATGCTGCGGCGATGATTTGGCAAATGATTTCGGATTTGTAGGAGGAAATAAACAGTATTTATGCTATGATACAACTTTCCCGGCACCGTCTACAGTAAAATATAATTGGCTTAACGCAATGCAAAAATCTTATCAAATATTGACTTTGAATGAAACAAAATATGATTGGATAGCATTTCTTCCGACAGCTGCAAAGACAGGCAATCAAATAGACGTTGTATCAAATTCTGAACAATGGTTTTATTGCAATGCAACTCTAGATGATGGAGATATATTTACATCAAATCCTGCATATAATGCAATGGCAATTCCTGAAGGCGCTTCATTTTCTGAAAGATACAGCGATGGTAAATATTCTTGCGCTGATTTATTGACTGCGCATTTTGCAACACAAGGTTTGGTGTTTGAAAATACTTGCAGAAAAGGCGGCAGTGAAGTTGATATAAGCGTTGATGGGCCTTATGATTCAAATTGCTGCATGAAAATAAACGGCCAGCCGCAGTCAGAATATTCTGCTGAAAGCTGTGATTATTGCTATATGGCAGGAAGCAGCGATGAGATAGTCTTATTCCCTCCTGTAGATGGAGGAAGCTCTCCTGATATTCCTCCTGAGGAAGGAGATAGCGATATAGATAAAGATTTATGTGTAATCGATCCGGAGCTTTGCCTTGATTCTACTGTATCAGGATATGATCCTCTGAAAAATTGCAATGCCCAGGAAACTATTTTCAAAAATACAGTAAACAACACTGATAATAATTTCTGCACTTTTGGAATGCCTTTGCCTACACTTGACTCGACAGCAACATCTAAATGCTGCTTTGGACCGAATGCAAATTGGATACCTAAGTCTTCCATTAAAACGGAAAGCGATTGCATAAAGCCGGAAAATGGCGGAATAGTATACGGCGCTGGATATGAATGCGGCAGAGGAAGAAGCATAAGTCTTGATTCTGGTCTAAGCTGCTGCTTTGGCCCTGTGAGCATCAAGTATGACACAGCATCAGTACTTCCTCCTTCTAATGAATCCTTTATTTGCTTCAAGGAAACTGGAGATAATATAATTTCACAATGCTGCTATGATTCAACTTGTGCGAATGCAGATTATTCTACAAGCGGAGATATAGAAAGATTTGATAAGAGAGTCTTGACTAAGGGATCAGCAGTCCATACTATAAAGAATTATGACAAGATAATAAAGACAGGAAATTCACAATTAATAGTTGACGTAGCAAGAAGATATATAATCAATGATGGAGGCGCAAACAGGCCTAAAGAGTTTTCGTTTATACAAGCTCCTAATTTAACGGGATTTTCTTATCTAGAATTTGATGTATTGACAGATTCGCAAACAATAGAAATATCCTTAAATGGAGATACATACAAGGCAGGAAGACTTTTCTCATATTCCACTAATGGAAATCAGGATAGGGTCTGGCATCATATTTCGATTCCACTAACGGGAACAGGCCTTAAAACACTTTCATCAATAAAAGTGTTTGATCCTACAAATCCATTAAAACATTCATTTATTGTAGATAATATTGTTCTTGTTCCTAATGAATTGCCAAACTCTGAAGATTTAAAGATTAACACTAAGAATTATTATTGCACAGGCGGATTTGAAGGCTGGATAGATGACCTTGATCCTCCAAGCGGTTTATCAGCATCATTTACAAATTATGGAAAATATATGTTTGCATGTACAGGCATAGCATCATACGGCTGGACTGGATCACAATGCTGCGGTGATGATACTAAGATAAAGAATTTTGATGGCACAAATAATTACGGGGAATATTATTCAGATTCGCTTGCAGGATGCTTTAAAGGCTCTAAAATAACTAACGATAGAACAGTTGCTGAAACTAAAAATATAAAAGAGTTTTCTGATCCTGTCAAGAATGAAGAACTATTGAATTATGAATATAATGATATATTGT
>DASPMU010000039.1:0-9355 GCA_035626895.1 Alphaproteobacteria bacterium | reverse complement strand
CTTAATGATTATGATGAAAGCGTCGAGAAGCATATTGAAAATAAGCAATTAGAATTATCCAGCAAGAAAAAAACTCTTGAAAAACTCGAAAGCCATCTAAAGAATAAAGAAAAGGCAGTTGATAATACTCACAAGAAAGTCTTAGAGCTTCACGGAAAATTAAAGAGCAGGGAGCAAGAATTAAATGATCTTGTTGCAGAGACTGTCGACAGAGAATTATCAAGAAGATTAAAAGAAGATAAAGCAGCTTTGCGCGATGAAATAAAAAATACTGAAAAATTAAACGCAGAGCTCGCAAAAAAAACAAAAACTCTTGAAGATACAAAAGCAAAACTCGAGAAAGAATACCAGAAAAAAATAGATGCAGAGCAGAAAAAATTAAATGATATGCAATCATTATATGAAAAGAAGCTTGCGCAATTGACGACTGAAAAAACAAAGCTTGAAGCAGACAAGAAAGAGCTTGAAGCAAGAAGATCTGATGCATTGAAATTAATAAATCAAGCTCATGAGGCATCAAGAGAAATCGATCATATTAACAAGCTAAAAGCATACATCGACAAGAACAAGCAGAAAGTCGAGACAGAATTAACTGAAGATAAAGAATTAAAGAATGCCATCCTTAATGCCGAAAAGGCGCTCATTGAAGAGAAGAAAAATCTTGACAATCTGATATTTAGCAAATACATTGAAAATAAATTAAAGAACATAAAGCCTGAGACATTAAGCAGCAGCGAAGACTGGAGAACTGAATTAAACAGCAATCCTTTATACAAGCAGATCAATCAATGCAAGGCTCTTCTTTCGCAAAGAAAAGTAAATGATGCAAAATCCTTATACAACCAGATACGGCAAGCATATGAAAATGCGCAAGTTTCAAGAAAAGAGAAAGAAGCATTGTATGTTGCAATAAGGGAATTATATAACGATATCCAGCTAAAGATAGTAGAATCTCAGATGAGCAAGTAACCCTATTTTAAGCACAAATTATATTTATATAATCAAAAGCTTTATAAAAGAGTTATTGTTTCTAGAAGAATATTATTCGATAGCTAGTTTGGAGACCAAAAATGTACGATTACGAAGAAAACAAGTCAACATGGTCAAGATTCAAGTCATTCGTAAAAGAATGCGTCAGAGTCTTTAAGATCACAAAGAAGCCAACAAGAGAAGAATACAAGAACATCAGCAAGATTGCTGGGCTTGGAATATTAATAATAGGATTAATAGGCTTTCTCGTGCATTTAGTAAATGTTCTAGCATTCAAATAAATTATAATTATACAAAATAACATACAATAAAATTGAGTGATAAAATGGAAGAAGCGCAACAAGAGAGCAAGATTTTTTGTTTAAGGACAACTGCTAACAGGGAAGACCAGGTAATGGACTTCATAATCAGCAACTCCGAAAGAAAGAACATTCTAATCAATTCTGTAATAAAGCCACATGGACTTAGAGGATATATCTTCGTTGAGGCTCCAGACAAGGCAACAGCAGAACAGGCAGCATTCGGAATTCCGTATGCTAGGGGAATTCTTCCAAATGACATCAAGTACTCTGAAATAGAGCATATGCTTGAACAGGTCAAGAAGGAAATGAACATCCAGAAGAATGACATCGCTGAAATAATTTCAGGAGCATTCAAGAGAGAAAAATGCAAGATCACAAGAGTCGATAAAGTCAAGGAAGAGGCAGTTGTCGAGCTTCTAGAAGCAGCTGTTCCTATCCCAATAACTCTGAAACTTGATGCATTAAAAGTTATCAGACGTGAAGGCGAGACTGAAGACAGTGAGTAATTAAAAAATAAAATAAATCAGATTTGAGGGGATTATTATGGCTAAACAATCAGTTGACGCATTAGTAAATGGCGGCCAGGCAAGTGCAGCACCGCCACTTGGACCAGCACTCGGTCCATTAGGAGTAAATATAGGTCTAGTTATCACAGAGATAAACAAGAAGACAGCAAGCTTCAAAGGCATGCAGGTACCAATCAAGGTTATCGTAGATACTGATACAAAAGTTTTCGAGGTAACAGTCGGAACTCCACCAGCTTCTGGTCTATTATTGAAGGAAGCAGGAATTGAAAAGGGTTCAGGAAAGCCTCAGAAAGATAAAGTCGCAGACATCCTAATCGAGCAAGTAATCAAAGTTGCAAAGATGAAAGAAGACGCTTTACTTGGTAAAACTCTAAAAGCAAAAGTAAAGGAAGTAATCGGAACTGCAAATAGTCTAGGGATCCTTGTAGAAGGTGTTGAAGGCAAAGAAGCAATAAAACTTGTCGAAGCTGGAAAATACGACGCTGAAATAAAGTCTGAAAAGACTGAATTATCTGCAGAAGAAATGAAGAGACTACAGGAAGAGAAGAAGAGACTGCAAGAAGAAGTAGAGAAGAGACACGCAGACGAACTCAAGAAGGCAACAGATATTGTCGAGTCATTCAAGGGCAAGGAGAAATCCTTAATCAAGGCTAAATTACATGAAGCTGGAATCCCAGAAGACTTGATCAAGAAATTATTGCCTAGCGATGCTGGAACTCAGGCTGGAGAAGCTAAGGGTAAGGCACCTGCAAAGAAGTAAAGTCTTTTCTTTTTTAATTACTTTTTTTATTTTCAAATATTTTTTTCTAAATTTTTAATATTGATTCTATCAAGTCATTAGAAAGATTTATAAATATCTTAGTTCAGGATTATACTTAAGTATAATTTAGTGTTTATTATATTGTAAAATTTTTAGAGGTGTTGATAATGAGTAAGAAAGGTTCTATGGAATTAAGCGTTAATTCTATTGTTATTCTAGTTATTGCAATCGTCATGCTCGGATTGATTTTAGGATTTGTCCGAAGCAAGTTTTCAGGCCTTGACAAGCAATTAGTTCAAGACGAGCCTGAAGCGCAGCCAGCGTCGCCAAGCGAGCCATTGACTATTTCAAGAGAAAATATCCTTGTAAGCCCGGGTGAAGATGTGACATTGAAACTTCAAGCCTACGCGAAAACGGCGATAGCCGCAACTACCGTTCCAACTATTACATGCGCTGATTTAACTTTTGGAACTGGCGCTTTAAAGGCAACTGGAAAAGCAATCAGTGAAGGAAACAGCGACAAGTATCTAGCAACATTAAAGATTCCATCAAGTGCTGCAAAAGGCAAGCATCTTTGCACTATTTCCTTATCCGGATCAGGATCAAAGGATGTAATAATTGAAGTAAGATAAATCAAAAATCAGGTGAATATCAATGAAAAAACATTTAACAAGACAAGAGGAATTTGACATATTAAAGATCGTCATAGACAAATTTTTGCTGCTTGGAGTATTCTTGCTTGCATACGGTATGTTCAAGATTATTGAATCATCAACAAGCATCCTGCTCGGACTTAGCGTCATGATGGGCGGAGTAGTTGTGCTTATAATCTTGACAGTAATACTTGTCAAAGAGTATGAGTTCATAAAGAACTGATTTTTATTTTTCAATATTTTTTTTATTACATTTATTTATTATCTAAAAGGTTTGCGTGATTATTATGAATCGTAAGGGTGCAATTGAGCTTTCTGCAAATTTTATAATCGTAATTATTATTTCTATGGTTATACTTGCATCAGGAGTTGGACTCTTCTTCAAATTAAAAAACAATGCCCAGCAATACGTTGATACTTTAGATAGTCAGACTGAAGATAAACTAAAAAGCATGATGCTAAGCAATAACTATAAGGTTGCAGTATATCCTCAAGATGCAAAAATTTCAACAAACGATGCGGCATTAGTCGGAGTCGGAATTAAAAACAATTATCCGATGGAGAAGACATTCACCCTTGCAGTAAAATCTGTAAAAAAATACACGGATGCAAAGCCAGAAGGGATTGCTGTCACTAATCTCCCATCATTTTATAGTATAACAAATCCTCCTACTTTAAAGATTGGTCCAAACACGCAAGCGGTCAAAGGGGTACTTCTAAAGATGCCTGACAGTGAAGAAGGTGAATATGTTTACACAATTGAAGTAACCGTAGCTGGAGAATCAATTCCTTATGGCGTAGTTCAGGTTTACGTTCAGAATTAATCGCTAATAAATTATTTCTTAAATGTCCTTAATCAAGTCTTTCAAGAATTTCTCAGGATCGTTCGATAATACAAAATGAGATGCTAAAAGAACTCCTTTCGCGCCATGCTGCAACGCAATTTTTAAATCTTCATTGCTCTTTATTCCAGCTCCAACTAAGACTGGGATGTTTCCGCATGCTTTAACGCTTCGAGGAATAACTTCAGGCTTTGATTGGCTGACGCTTTTTTCTCCTCCAATTAATTCTGGAGGCTCAACTGCAATTAGTGTAGGTACGATAGGCTTGATTTTAGCAATTTGCTTTGCCTCAGTATAATTGCTTGCGCAAACAATGCTGATCATATTATATTCTTTTAATTTTGTAACAACGCTAGTTATATCTTTGACTGGTATTTTCTTTTCAGAATGATTAAGCAGGGATCCTTTAACATTATCTCCAAGCAAATCTTCAACAATTACGCTTCCGGTACTTTTTCCGGCTTCTTTATTGTCTATATGCTGAGCAAATACAGGGATTTTTACTTTGGAGCACACTTCTTTTAGATCAATATGATTCACGCAGACTATTATGTTGATTTTTGTTGTCTTTTGGACTTTTTCTGCAATTTGCGCAAGCCTTAATGCGTTATTTCCTGCTGATTCTTTATAGGTCTTGAAATTAAGGACTACAAATGGCTTGGAAAAATCGATTGCTCTTACTGGTTTATTAAATAACATGATATTATACTATTAAATTTATTTATAATGGTTTTTACCCACTTGAGAAGGAAGACAAGTTAGTAAGGTATTGGTTTTGCAAATTTAAACTCTGTTTTATTTAGTCTTAAGCCTGACTCTTTTTTGATAGAAAGCATTTCTCTAAGCATTGTTTCGGTGCATTTATCTGCGCCAATATTTCCTTCTATATAATTTCTTAGCATTTTATCTTCATTAATGTAAGATATCAGTCTAAGTTTCGGATTATTTTCTTTATATGCCTTGACTGTCATTCCCAACTCTATTACGTTGGACGCATATAATAGGTAAAATACTATTCCATCATAACGTGTAGATGCAAAAAATGCATCTTCTAGTCTCTCTTTTACTATTTTTTCTGCATCTTTTGGACAAGGATGTATGTCTACTCCTAATTTATTTTCATATATAGTTGCATATTTGTCTCTTAATTCTTCGTCGAATAATATTTTAACTAACTTGCTATTATCATCGTAGCAATCCTCGCGATAAATAGCATAATTTTTTAGAAGACGGTAATCAGCAAATGCAGCACTGCGAATATGTCTCTGAACAATTCCCACAATGATTTTTGGAATTAGAAATTTAAAAAGTTATCTATAAATTATAATTTATAGTAGATTAGTGCGTTATTGTTGTTAAGTAAATGGTATTTGCAGCTATGGATATCAAAAAATTCACCGCATAATTTATCTATCTGGTCTTGCGCCGGACCGTTTCTATTTTTGAGTCGGAATTCTTTATTTACAAATTCTTCGATTTTATGTACATGCCTTCCTTGTTCTTCTCCAGAAATAATTTCGTATTCTCGCGGATAATTTTTTTCCAGCCATCTTGCTTCAAGATCTGCAACTAATAATGAATGGATATGAACTCCTGGCAATTCCCAGAATTTTTTCTTTTCTAGTTCTGGCATTCCTAGAACATACGTTGAAAATATAATTGGATTTGAGGAGTTGCTGATTCTATCTTTAAATTCTGAGTAGTCTTCTGCTTGCGTTTTTACAAATGTTTTGACTAGTTCTGATATTTGTCTTGTCATTTTCTTTTTCTTAGGCCCTTCAAGCAATATTTCTTTATGGTCGCATGTTTTGTCGAATGAGATATCGTATCCTGTATATTTTAGTATTGGGTGGTTCAAGAAGAAATAATGTATATTGTTTGCTGCAAGGCTATAATTTAGGCTTCCTTTAGGATTATTTCCTGCTTCAAATAATTCTATCTCTTCGAATTTTTTGCCTATTTTTTTATATGCTTCATGCGCTATAGATAGTATTGCTGACAACTCTTCTTTTCTTTGTCCAAGTATTTGTGTATTGTCAAAAGAATCCAAATATGATCTCATCATTTGATGACTGCTGCTGGATAATTTTTCGGGTAATGCGTCTAGATTTGGTATCGATTGTTTTTCTAACGCTAAATTGTTATTATGCATGCTTAAGTTAAAAATAATCTATTTATATATTTTTCCATTTTATAGTCACTTGCCAGTAATAACCTCTCTTATTGACAAATATTTATAAATTCGTGCTCACTCGTTTCAATATGAGCGTTCCTGATGATTACAAAGTTCTTGAATATAATGATGTCCCAAATGTCAAAGTAGTTAACGGAAAAAAAGTCTTCAACTGCACTCTTTGTGGAGAATGCTGCCACATCAGAGAAAAAGACAAAGGCATAAGCCTTGAAGATGAAGAGAAATATCGCCAGTATATGTATTCTAAATTCGGAATATTATATCTTGCAAGATTAAACGACATCACAATAAACGTGTGGCCTGAAGAAGCTGAGCTTCTAAAGCAAGATGCTAAAGAAAAAAATATCAAGATAAAGATACTGCCTAAAAGAATAATATATGATAAAAAGCATCATGAGATAATAATTTTAGATTACTATATAGATCATGATGTCTGTCCTTTCTTTAACGCTAAGGATAAACTATGCGGCGTTTACGAACATAGGCCTATAATCTGCAGATCATATCCACTTCTGACAACGAAGAATCTTGGAAAGTGCTCGTATAAGCTAAACGATCCTTTAGACTATGACACAGAGATGGATGCTGCAGAAAAGCTCGATAAGATGGTCAACTTGCAGAAAAACGTAATCAAGCAAATGATTGATTCGGGAAATATAGAAATTCCAGAAAGCATAACTCCTGTCGAACTTGATTCTATACTAAGATCTGCAAAATTCAAAGAATTAAGGATAATGGATAAGATTTAATTTAAGCTCACCGATACATGCTTATTGAATCTAAATAATTCTTTAGAAGATTCAGCTGCTAATGCCTTTAGTTTGCCTTCTTTTACTATTGATATTTTTCTTTCATCTTTTTGTATTATATTTATTGCTATAGCAACATTGTCTTCAAAGCTTATCTGTCCGTTTGGCGTTATGAATTCTATTGTTGCAATTTGCGTTTTAGCCTGATCTTCCAGAATAATATTTGTCCTGCTTGAACTAATGAGATTACTATGATTTGCAACATTTAACTTGCCATATTTTGCTTCAAGATATTTTTTTATCAACTCTGTTAATTTATCGATTTTCCATTGCGTTAATGTAAGATATAATGGCGGCTTGTATGTCAACAGTCCTTGCTTTACTTTATCGAAGTTTTTACTTTCTCGCATTTTTGGGAACAAATCTCTATTGGCACTAAGAATTGCATGTATTTTTGCTTCATAATCTTTTATTATATCATCTTTAGAATTATTTTTAGGCTGCGTGAAGGGGATTAATATACTTAAAACATCAAGCTCACTTCCATCAAATTTTAGATCAGCTATGATGATTTCATTCGAAAAAATTCCCCATCCTTTTCCTTTTTCGACTATTAGATAATTATAATCAGTTGTCTTCTTGCCAGGCTTCTCAAGGCTTAATGATCTAAATGCCTTGCTTTGATTGAGCATCTCAAAATATATGTTTGCAATTTTTTCTGCTCTCTCAGAAGGAGTTAACGGCACTACTTTGAGTCCATTATTATTTTCATCATATTTTCTTGCAACGCTTGTCATTTTTCCTCTAAATATACAGAAAAATTATAAAATAAAAAATGTTGATTGAACTTAAAGCTCAAAGATGCTTGGATCGACTTTCTTTTTATTCGGAAGCTCAATTCTTTTTTGTTCTGCAATCTTTGGGTCAAGGGATGTATCTACATTTCTTATAGGTACTCTTGGTCTTGGAGTAGATGATTCTTCTCTTGCAGGAGAGGCGCCGCCTAGTTGTGATTTTTTAGTCCAGCACTTGTCGCAGAATTTCTTTCCGTGCGCAAAAGTAACGCATTCTTCACATATTGATTTGCCGCACCATCCGCAATTGAAAGTGCATTCTATTTGATGCTTCAAGCATCTTGGTCCAGAAGTTGGTCTTAATGCCATTGTAACTCACCTGTATTTTATCTAACTCACTTGTTTTTTACTGATCGCTCACCACTTTCAAATGTATATCAGTATACTTATTTATATACTTTTCGCTGGTGGCGGAAAGTCCCGAATTAAATGAGGATATTTTGGTTTTTCTATTTTTTTTGGCTATTTTTGCCTAGCTTCCATAAGAAATAGATCGACAAGCCCATCAAGACAAGACTTGCCCATTGTCCAACGTTTAGGCCCAAAGTCAGTGGTTCATCTCTAAAGAAAGTAATAATAAATCTAGTTATACTATATAGAAGCATGAATGTCCAGAATAAGCCGCCATCAGGCGACTTCCTGCTAGCATGTTTAATCCTACACAAATAACCATAGAGTAATATCCCAAAAATGATAAACAAGCTTATTGATTCATATATCTGGACAGGATGCCTGCAAACATCATCAACACGTTGAAATACAACACACCAATTTACTGTTGTCGCTTTCCCGTAAAGTTCTGAATTAGTATAATTTGCAAGCTTTCCAATTGCAAGAAACAGGCAAGCAGGAAGCGCAATAAGATCTGCAAATTCATAGAATTTTACTTTATGTTTCTTTGCAAAGAGATACGTTACAAGAACGCAGCCAATGATCCCGCCATGATAACTCATGCCGCCATCCCAAATCCTTATTATATCAGATGGATTGTTCATATAATATCCAAAATTATAGATCAGAACTTCAAACAATCTTGCGCCAAGAATTGATCCAAGGATTACAAAAATCATATATGTGTCAAGCTGGTTTTCATTTATTCCTAATCTTCCTTTCTTTATGCTATGATGCAAGAACCAATAAACACAAAGAAATCCGATTGCATAAACAAGCCCGTAATATCTAACTTCAAACGGTCCAAGATTCAATAATACGGGGTCTATGTTATTTATGAACATGTTTTATACCTACAATTTACATTTTTAATAATGCCAGGACTCACATAGATTCTTTGATCGCTTCCCGCCTACGAGTCTAGACGCAATAGTTCGTAATTTCGAGGGTTCGCTAGCTGGCATTATTATTAAAAATTGAAAAGGTGTTTATGCCGCTTTATATCATATACTTTCTATCAATCGGTTCAAAGCTATCAGCAACATCCAATAATCTTGAGCTTGTCGTTTTTTCAAATCCGACTACTTCAACGC
>DASPMU010000038.1:0-7560 GCA_035626895.1 Alphaproteobacteria bacterium | reverse complement strand
CTAGTGACTTTTAGTGTAAGTCCTATGATTGCATACGCAGTTATTGCTTTAGGAATATTATATCTGATTGCAGTTGTAGCTTCATTTAGCGTTGCAAATACAGTATTCTCGACAGCATTATACGTATATGCAGAAACTGGAAAAGTACCAAAGGGATTTAACAACAACGTCTTATCCAACGCGTACCATAAGAAGGCTAAATAAGTCTTTATTTCTTTTATTTTTTTATTATAGTTTTTATTTTCTAAGTTTATTTTATATGACTCGAGCTAGATTAACTTTAAATATTAATATCCGCTTCCCTTTCTATGATAAAACCAATCTCTGATGAAGAATATAAGCAACTTGTTAGCAAGTCAATTAATGATCTAGAAAGCCTGATTTTTACAGAAAGCGCTCTGACTCTAAATTCTATAAAAGAAGGAATTTATTTTGATTCTAAAATTGATGCGGCGATAAAAGAATTATCTAAGCAATATCTAGAATTTGCCACTTTATCTAATGTTGATAGCCAAATAATGCTCTATGCCTTTGCAGCAGCAGTAATTAATCCGGAAATAGAATATGAAGAAGAGAGATTAGTATCTAATGAGACTGAGATTATTAATTCTGATACTTTGATTTTGATGAGGGGTTATTCTAATGTACGGAAAAGATCTCCTCAAAATGTTATGGCGATTAATTCTTATCTAGAATTAGCAAAAATGGCCTATGCTCAATTCGGAATTGAATTCATAGAAAAAGTATATTCTAATTTAATGAAAAAAGAACAGAAAAAATAATTCTTAAATTACTTCGCCTTAACAGTTAGCTGCAAGCTCATCTCGTTATTTTCTTTGTTTAATTCTTCAGGCTGGTCTGTGATATACTGGATGCTTGGGAATATCCTGACGTCAAATGTTCCAAGATCCCTGTATTTGTTCCAATTAGTCTTATACACTCTTTCATCGCCTGGATTTAATGCGCTGTAATTATTGCTATAGAAGTATAAATTAGAAGGATATGCTTCTGTTATCATAGTTACAATTATAGGAGCATTTCCTTTAGCATCCACATAAGGGGCATTGCCTTGATTTTTAACGATTATTGTCATCTCTATAGGGTTGCTTGCAGTTATTGGCTCGTTTAGCTCGATATAGCGTTTTAATGCCTGATCATAAATCTTCAAATCCTTAAGAACTACGTCAGGAAGATTTGTATTTTGAACTGGAACAGAAGTTGAATCAGTGCTGCTGCCGCTATTTCCGGAATCCTGAGGATTATTCATGTTACCCGTATCAGATTCATCAGATATCTGGGAATTATCGCTGCTATCCTGAACTTGCGTAGTGCAACCAGAAGCAAATATTGAAATTAAAATCAATAGAGATAAAAAAATTGTTTTGTTCATGCTATATTTTAGCATGAATTGTTTATATATTTTGCTCTTCTTTAGGTTTGTGCAAAGTCTCTTTCTTTATCCCACGCTATATGCAAGCCAAAAGAATAGCACATATATAATAGGAACAACTATGAGCATAGAATATTCAGTGTATTTATGCACTCTTTGGACGATGCTCTCTTTTTTCTTCTCCAGAAGATCAAACAACGTTATGTTTATGATAAAGCTGAGGAGCAATATGAAATATGTCAAAAGCATGAATTTATCTGCAAAAGTCATATATCCTACCGGAGGGACTTGGTTGCTTATAGATACGTGAAACATTACAGATGCAACTAAAGCTGAACTGATCATTGCAACTCTTGTAGCCATCTTATCCGGATCAATAACAAAGCTGCTTAATGCTACAAGCATTATAAATATTATAGGGAGTATTGTCTTGATGAATGAATTCCAGAATATCTTTGAAATATCCATGTTGAATTGATATCTTGAATAAGTCTCACCGTAGACCGGGTATTCGTGTTCTGTAACTTCAGCGCTCCATTCGTCAAGGTTCCATCCAGTAAAGGCTACCGTGCTGTCAATTCCTGATTCTTCGATATTTGCGACATAATTTATTTCTTCGACAGTCTTGACCTTATCCTCTATTATTATCTGCATTTGCTGTTTGTCGAACGGGAATTTCTTTAAATCAACAGGATTGTTGAAAGTTGCCTGTATCCTGTAGAATTTTTCTGTAGGAGTGTCTATTATCTTGTCAGTGCTTGTCGCCCTGCCATTCATGAATTCGAAATTCTGAGTTGCGCAATCAGTCTCACATGTCAGAGATAGATAGAAATCAGCAGTGTATGTTCCTGAAGAAACATCAAATTTCCCAAGATTCAATATATAGACTGCAACATTCACATCCTGAGCGCTTGCAAAAGGAACGACTAAAAAAACTAATAGTGCTAAGATTATTTTATAATTGATTTTGTTATTCATTATATTTCGGGATTAAGGTTTTTTTAAAAAGTTTTTCGTTAGTTTAAAAATCATAAAACATTAAAAGGCATCATTCAAAATAGTACTATGGCTCAAGCAAACCAAAAAATTACTCAAAACACGCAGGCAAAACAGAAACAGGCAAAAAATAAAGATTCTGGCTCAAATCAGGCTTCGAATCAAAAACCTCAAATAATTCAGAGATCAAGCAGCCTTGATGTAATATACATGGAAGGCAAGAAAATACTACGTTCTCCAGTATCTGAAGTGCTTAAGAAATACAAGATAAACGGAATTATAAGATTCCAGGAAGAAGATTTCAGATATATTAAACCAAAATCTCTTTTGAGCCATTTTAATCTTCAGTATGCAATGGGCAAGAGAGGAAAAACATACGGATTAGTATTAATACTTGACACGGGCTCATATGACGGCAAAACTGAAAGACTTCCAGTCCTCGACTTCAACAAAATGCATAGAGCTATATGCCTGAGGCATAGGAATAATCTAACCTATAATGATTTAAAACCTGAAGATTTCAAGCATTCTCTGAAAAACATCAAATCAGTGAACGGATTGAAGAAAGCAATGATTAGAAGATATAAGAAAAGCATGCCAGGCCTTTCAGAAGAGCAGATAATTGCCCTGGGAATAAGCATGACTGAACTTCAAGTTCTCTAAGAAATTTAGCTTGATTTTTTTAAAATCACAAATCTGTTGATTTAACGACAGTATTTACTCTTCTTTCTGGAGGCGTATTCTCAGGCTTCATAACATTATTTATGGTCAATGCTTTTGCAAGAGACATATTGCCGCATTTTAGGCAATTTCCATAGACGCCGTATTTTCCATTGAGTATTTCAAGCCACTTGCCGCAGACGCATTTTAATTCTAGAAAAGCTTCGCGATGATACGTACATACAGGAACTCCCTGAGGATTCATAACTATTGCCTGCCTGCCGCAAAATGGGCAATTATTCATGATGGTTCCTTTGTTCATTGCATTTTGGCTTTGGAGTTTGTTTAAATATTTTTGGATTGATTTCTTCCCATAGTAAAGTATTTAAATATATAATTCGATAAACTCTTCATGGAAGTGGATTCAAAGAAATTCTATAAAGTATTAGATGAATTCTTTGGCGAATTGGCTGAAGAAAAATTTTCTTCCGAGTTTAGAACATCACTAAAAAAGATGGAGAATTGGATAAACTACTATATAAACTCAACAAATAGCAAAAAAGATCAAAATCTAACAAAAGTAATTTTGCTGCAACAAAAAATAAACTCATTGCTAAAGTCGCAAAAAGCTGACGATACAATATTAATAGAATTAAGCATTCCGATAGATGCACTGCATAAGTCATTAAAAAATTCTGCGAAAGACAAAGGATTATTTGGAGGACTATTTGCAAAACCTGCGCTTAGAAAAGCTACATTAGCAACAGGGATAATTGCTGGAAGCATACTTGGAGGACCATCAGTAAACAAGGCGATGGCGCAAGATAGTCCTAATCAAATAAAAACAGAAATTCAGCATAATGGGTTTTCTATAATAAAACTTCAAGGCTATGATGGAAAGACACATTCTGCAGAACTGAAAGCAGGAGAATATTCTGAGGGAAATGCTTTTGAGTATTCTGTAGATGGCAATCATAAAAAAATAATTATTCCAAAGGGAATAAAATTAAAAATCGAAATCTTCAAGGACGGAGCATGCTTCGTTGATGTTTACAAAGAAGGGCGGGTTAAACTCAAGGGTGAGTTCGATGAAAAGAACGGAGATTTATCCTTAGCTACAGAATATTTGGGAAAATACTTGGAATCAATATCTAATAAATAAGCAATGATAAGTCGATGGACTAATCAATTGAAAATAAAAACAATATAATTTTCTTAACATCAAATTTTTAAACAAGCATTATACTCTATATAATTATGAAGGGCGAGACGCTTCTTACACGTAATAACTTGATTGATATAAAAGATTTTATCGCCGACAATGAGCCTGGAACATGCATCCAGGATCAAGTTCTTGATGAGTTTTGCTGGGCACTTGAAAGAGTGTATGAAAAAAATTTCAGAAATTATGGCAATATAGGAATTTCTGCGCCGACACTTAATTACACCAGTCCTTACTATGGCCTGCTTGATAATTTTAGAACCATATATGATTTAGATCAAAAAGAAGGAATATTTGCATATGCTTATTTCGATTATCCTATTTCTCACTCTCCGCTCTATATTTCAATAGTTGACGCAGAGAATTTTAATCCTCACCAATTATATAATGCGCTTGGCGAAGTCATTGAAACTTATGGGGGAGCATATAAGACAACAAAGCAGAACTATTATCCTTTTACTATAAAATTGTCATTAAATAATCAAGTTAAGAAACAAAAAAGCATCCGCGTGGATACTTTGGCATATGCATACAAATTGGCCGGCTATAGGCCATCTTTTTTAGATAATTACAGGGACTTTCTAATGGGATTATATGAGAGTCCTCATGAATTATTTGATGTAGTCGATACGCAAGAATTAGACATGAATGAACTGAATAGATTCATGAAAAATTATCTAAAAGATTTGAATTCCTTGAAATAAAATCAACTTTATATATCGTATTCTAATACCATCTTATATGCCGGCGTGGCACAATCTGGTACTGCGACGGTCTCGAACTCAAGAATAGTATCTTGACGATAGAACCGTTTCCGAAAGGTTTCCCGGTTCAAATCCGGGCGTCGGCGTTTTTATTCTAATATAACAATTCGGACAACTTTATGTTGTCCTTGATTACTTTGGTTGCGACATTTGTGAAAGGTCGCGTGCACATCCGGGCGTCGGCGTTATTTTTAATAAATGTCTGGTTCTAGAATGTATTTTTCAGGAGGCTTTGGATTGATATCTATTTCCTTAATATATAGTGATGCAAAAGAATTATTCTGCTTATATTCAAATTCTACATCTATTGTTGGAGGAATGTTTTCTAATCTTAGATTAGTTCCTATTTTTAGATTTATTTCTCCGATAGGAACTTCAAATCCTTCAACTATCTGAAATGGCTTATACTGAGAATTAATTTTTTCTCTGTAATCGTCGCATAATTCAACGCCTTTTTTCATAAATGAATTATCTTCAATAACCATGCAAAATAATTTCCACATATTATAATTGAATTCTCCTGGAACCAAAACCATATCTTTCCAGCTTATATTTGCAAAACTTTCCTTTATCTCATGATTTTGGACTGCATCTTGCTTGTCATAATTTATATTAGGATAGGGCCATTCTTTTTTTGTTAGATGGAAGTTTTTGGTAATTATTTTAGAAGGCCTGTACTTTGGAATATTTTTATCTTCAATTGTTATTGATAAATAAGATTTTTCTTCTGTATTAGTATTGTATGTCTCATTACGCAAAATTAAATCTATAGTTATTTTATCTGATCTTTCTATTCTATATTGATGAGGCTTGCTGTATTCTAATCGGTCTGAAAAAAAATCTATTTCCAGGCCAGATTTTAATGGAGAGAATTCTATTTTTTTTATCGATGGTACATTAAATAACTCCATATATTTTTGCAGCGGCACATTTGACGAATAATTTTTACTATGTTTTTCTATTAGAGATTTTTTATGTATTCTAGGGTTATATAGATGTTTGCTTTCCGATTCTGCCTTAAAGACATTTTTTTCCAGCTGAATATCTTTTCTTATTTGAGGATTGGAAAGCAAAAGGGCTACCTGATTTTCGGCATTGCCAGTATCTTTATCAAGATCAAGTGCTCCGAGTTCCCCAATTATTTCTTCAAAAATGGATTCATCAGGAATCATGCTTTTATTTATATTTACTTGAGTTATATTATTAGAAAGATTTTCCTGGAAGTATCTAAGAATGCTATTTTTTTCCATAAGAAAAAAGTGTTTTTAGGATATTTAAATCCTATGAAAATATTTTCGTTAAGTATTAATGCTTAAGCTTCAACTCAGCTATGAGGGGAAGATGATCTGATACTTTTAATTCTTCCAATACTTTGCTGTTTACAACTTCAAAATCCGGGCTATGGAATATATAGTCTATCCTTCTTTTAGGATTCCATGAAGGGAATGTCTTAGGAGTATCTATTCTTTTTAGATTGGTGTCTTCAAGAATTTTTAATTCCCCTTCCTGCTGGGTATTTAAGTCCCCTGTGAATATGACTGGTCCTTTGATATTTTTTATATATTCAGAAATCTGCCTGAGTTCATCCGATCTGCTAAAATGCCCGAGAGCAAGCTGCGTTGTAAGTACATGTATTATCTTGCCATTTATATCGACCTTGCTAATGCTAAGATATCTGTTTTCGCCGATAAATTTATTCGTCTTTAATTTAAGATTTTGAACGCTCAAGACAGTATATTTTGTTGCGATGCCATTGCCTTGATTTGTCAGGCCAAACCACATATGCCTCACAGGATAGAAAATATTATTCTTCAATTCAGTGAGCTGCGAAACAACATTCATGTAATTGATATTTCTTGTCCTGTAGCTGCCGCCGTCCATCTCCATGAACGTGGCTATATCTACATCTTCTTTATTTATTACATCGGAAATATACCATACCGCCTTATTATCGTGTGGCAAGACGTATTTCCAAAGCTTAGCGACATAATCAAAATATCCTTTATTGACGGATGCTCCGTACTCAATATTGAAACTTACAATCTTTATATTCATCTATTAGAATCTTAAAAATTATACTTATAAAGTTTATTATATGTTTATTTAAAATCGCGCATAAGCTCCTATGACTTTGCAATTCTGAGATATTTCTTCTAACTTTACAGCATTTGTTACATAGCCATAGATCGTATTAGATGGAACATCTCCTAATGAGAATTTTTCAGGAATGGTATAGATGTCTGCCTTGAATTCTGTGCTGCTTATGAAAGGTATTGGGATTAGCAATGATCCGATATTGGAGAACAAATGCTTGCTTATTAATGCATTATCATCTGCAGAATGCGCTGTTTCGAGGCTTTTTCCATAGAAGCTGTCATAGTGGTAATTCTCAAGTCCCATGCTTTTCAGGCCGTCTGTTATTTTTTCCATTCCTTTTCCTGTTATTTTTGATTTTAGCTCAATAACTAAATGGGTCTGCGGCATATTTTTTGCAATATGTTCGAGCGTGTCTTCAAGATATGATGCTT
>DASPMU010000037.1:0-6241 GCA_035626895.1 Alphaproteobacteria bacterium | reverse complement strand
CCAATATGCAGCCACAATACTTTATATTTATGGCTGTCGACGTACCTTGAGAATGGGATTTGGATTGCTGCCTTTACTGTCAGAAATAATGCACTTGCTACTCCTGCAGCCATTATTGATCCGCCGATTATATCTCTTGAGATAAATATTGCAAGAATGGGCGAAACTAAACCAAAACCTGTCAGGAGAACTACATCAGAAAACCATAATAAGTATAATGTTTTATTCATTTAATCAATTATTGCTTAAGACGATTTTTAAATATATCGAATCCCAGCTTCCAAAGCTTTGCTTCCTTCATTAGAAGTTGAACAATAAATTTGCTTGGAAAATCCCTGTCATGCTCGGCCAATACTTTGTTATTTCCTTGCTTTTCAAATATTGCAATCAAATCATCGGCCTGTTTTTCATTCATATTATTCATGAGTTCGCGCATCTTAAGGCTTATCCACAAATCCTTGCCGAGTTTTCCGTCAAATGTCTTGACATATGACTCTTTATCTTCTCCCAGGAATTTTCCTGCAAGAAGGCCGTAAATTATTCCACCGTAAGTTGTTGCTTTAACTTGCGTTGCAGCGTCGCCAATTAGGAATATATCTTCTTTTCCTTTTCTTAATTCTTGCTTTGGATTATACAATGGAATCAGGCCTGATTGGTCTTGAAGAATCTTGCTGCCGCCGAGTATTTTTTTATAATCATTTAGAAGTTTTTGATTTTTTATTCCTATGACTCCTACTCTTGCAATTTTATCATCTTCAGGAACAATCCATGAAAATTCTCCAAGATTTAGCCTTATCTCAGTCACTCCTGGCTCAAGATTTGGAAACTTGCATCTTGCTTGCCATCCCCAGATAAATTTTCTATCTCCATAAATGCCTGATGATCTTGCTACCTGGCTTCTTGGACCGTCTGAGCCGACAATCATGTCAGTTTCATATCTTGATTTGGATGTTTTGATAATATACTTGTATTTATTCTTGTTATTCTGGTCTTGGATGGCTTTGTATCCTAAGAATTTTTCATCAGTCTTTATCTCTGCGCCAGCATCAATTGCCTTGTTAGTCAAGTATTGATCGAACTTTCCCCTGTCAAGGACCATGTTTGTTTTTTTCAAGTCTACATATATTGATCTTCCGTTCGGCGCGACAATCTTGAATCTTTCTATTTTTGCCATTACTAAATCTTTTGGAACATTTAAGATACTTTTTACGCTGTCAGTTAATATGCCTGTGCAGGCAACAGGGCTTCCAACTACCTTATGCTCTTCAAGAATTGTTACATCGCCCTTTTTTGCAGCTAGCGACGCGTAATGTGATCCTGCGGGTCCTGCTCCAACTACTGTTATCATATTCATATGGCTCAAATATTGTTATATAAATTTTATGTATTATTGAATATATAAAATCTTAAGAAATCTGCTTATTTCTTCTTAGGTTGCAAGGATTTTAATGTAGTTATTCCTACATATATCAAAAATATTGTCCAAAGGAGCAATGTTAGAGATGCTATGCCGTTTATCCATCCAAAGAATAATACTGGCGTCAATGCATATAGCACAACTGATACTGCCTTTACATACTTGAGGTTTCCTGCAAATATCTTGACAAAAAATGTTATCAAAGCAACTAATGCTGTTCCGCAGAATAAATATAAGAAGAAAATGTTTGTTGATGTTCCAAGCGAATAATTTGCAAGTTTATAGTAGTCAACAGTAATATTCTTGAATAAGTTCAAGTACGCTGCTCTTGCAATTGTAATAACAAAGCTTGCAACTGACGCAAGAAGTCCTGAAAGGAGAAGCAATTTGATGTAATCTTCAAGAACTGATTCAAAAGTTCTCTTTTCCATCTTTGCGTATTCTTCTTTAGGGCTTGCAAGAAGTCTTAGTCCATTTGATATTCTTTCTTTGTATTTCATGCTTGTTCTTATTTTAGCGAATTTTAATCATATATAAATCTTTTTGCTATTTACATGGTAAGCTAATGCCGCGCTCACATTCCACGTGCTTTAGTTCCCCGCCTACGAATCTAGACGTAAATTGTTTGTCTATTTTAAGGCTCGCTAGGTGGCATTAGCTATATGGGTTGGATTGTAGGATTATTTTACTTCGTCCAAATGTTCTTTTGTTTTTTTACGAATAATTCTTTTATGTTGAAAACGTAAAAAACCATTATGATTAGCCAGAACGGGAACATGAAGATTAATGCTAAAGTCTTTTTCCAAGTGAACTTATCATATCTTGAGATCGCAATGATATATAATGGATAAATCAGAAGGCTTGCAAGTATTCCGATCCAATCAAACATCGAAGCGTTAAGCGGATTCATTATTGTGCGATAAGCCCATGAAAGTGTTCCAAAGATCGAAAACCATTCGAATAAGAATTTGGCAACTCCCAGATTAAAGATTATTCCTTGCGAATAAAAATATGCTATGTAGCCGCTTATGATATTATACAATGTAATCAAGCCCATTATCACTGCCTGGAAATATCCGAATAATGCTATTGGAAGGGTGTAGATCTGAAGCAAATGTTTGTCCATCTTTAGATGGCGCTTGAATATGTTTATCCAGCCTTTTGCAAATCTGCTTCTTTGCTTGCTAAAACCCTTCCAGTTTTCTGGCATATTTGTTTCTGCAACGCTATTTTTTGAGAATGCTATTTTTCTTCCTGACTTGATGATTCGAACTGCAATATCTACATCCTCCGATAATCCTTTGACTCCAAAACCTCCCAGATTTTCAAGAACATCTTTTCGATATATGCTTAATGGCCCGGGAGTTACAATATTTACATTAATCTTGCAGAAAAGTTGCCTGAGAAGCGAGTTATAGAGCTGTTCAAGTCTTATCCATGATGACATGGTTGCAGAGTCGTTCTTGACTTTGATTACTGATGTTACTGCCCCGACTTTTGGATCGCTAAAATACTTTTTTGCTTCATTTAATGAGTCTATGCTGATTATACTGTCAGCATCAACTATTGCAATGAGCTTTCCTTTAGCTTGCCTTAAGGCAGTGTTTATTGCTGTTGATTTTCCTGAATGTTTGATATTGATTAACTTAATTTTAGATTCGAATTTTTTCAGGATTTTTCCAGTATTATCCGCACTACCATCATTGACAACTATGATTTCTTTTTTGCCATTAAACTTTGCTTTGAGAACTGAATTAAGGCATTCGGCTATATACTTTTGCTCGTTGTGAGCAGGAATTATTACTGTTATTGAATTGAACTGTTTTGATGGTGCGTGTTTTGAGAATGTATCTTTCTTGAAAAGAAGAATGTAGTAGGATAAAATTATAAGAAAGAAGATGCTTGTTATTGTGATGCTGAGGATTCCGATTATATTCATATTGACCAACTAATCGAATCTTGTGATTCTTGATTCTTTACTTGAAGTCGCTATTGCCTTGCTTTGGCGTTACTATCCATGAGCTTTTGTTCGCATAAAGGGATTTATTCTTCATAAATATCGCCTTATACAGAACTACTGTGTTTGCTACGCAAAGAACTATGCTTAATGAGATTGATCCAAGAATAAAATTTGGGAATTCTCTCAGGCTCTTTTCACGGTATAACATGACTATTGCCATTAGCGCAAAGCCTGCAGTATATAAAAATTTGATAAAGAATTCTTGCAATTGTGCAAGTTCAAATAGCTGTGGCTCACCAAAGAACCAGCCTGAAAACCCTGCAAGAGTCATAATAACTACCATAGGCCCTATTAGCGCGCTGCATGTTAAAAATGTTATCATAGTCCTTTGCTTTATTGTAAGATTTCTGCTGAAGAAAATGCTCTTAGAGTGATCAATGAATGCTCTCATATTTCCATAAGTCCATCTTGCCTGCTGCTTGATGAATGATTCAACAGTTACAGGAACTTCACTTGGAACTTCAATTTTCATATATACATTCTTGTAGCCTTTTGCAAGAAGCTTGATGCTTAGATCAGTATCTTCAGTTATGCTATCGGCATTCCAGCCTCCAACTTCTAAAAGCGCGCTTTTTCTGATGGCTCCAGCGGTTCCGCAAAAGAATACTGAATTAATCTTATTGTTTAGCGGCATGACAACTGAATGATGCATTCTTAGCAAGAATGAAGCGAACTTTGAAACTAGATTAACATCCTTGTTTAGGAATGTCTGCCTTCCCTGGACTACCGCAACTTTAGGGTCATCAAATGGGACTATTATCTTTCTTAAGAATTCCTTTGGCGGAACAAAATCTGCGTCAAATATTACAATGAATTCTCCCTTGACTAAGTGCATCGCGTCTCTTAATGCTCCTGGTTTGTAGCCATCTCTATTAGTTCTGTGCACATATTTTACAAACCCTGGATGCTTCTTTTGATATGCTTTAAGGATTTTTTGAGTGTTCTTATCTGTACTGTCATCAACGATCATTATCTCAAATTTATTTTTTGGATAGTCTAGTTTCAAGCATGCATCTACACATTTAGCAGCAATTACATCATTGAAGCTTGGAACCTGGACTGTGATGAACGGCAGGTCCTTGGATTTTTGATCCTTTTTCTTTGATCTTATAGGATCATCAAAGAATATGCTTAGAAGCGTTATGAAAAGAAATAGAATAGACACTATCATGACAGGAATCAACGCTATGTTATACAACAATAATGATATTTCTTGCGGCGTCATTAGTTTAAACCCACTCTTATTTCTTTTAGTCTTATACTATCATAGATTTCATCAATATCTGGATTTCCATACATTACTATGTTTTCCTTTCCATTTATCCCAAGATAAATTGATGGTCCAAGTATGCTAAATTGTTCTGTTTCAATCATATCTATATATATTGATTTATAATATTTGTTGTTATAGCACCGCTCAAACTCTTCTCTTTCGATATTATATATTCCAATGTTTGCTATTGCGTTATCAAGTCCTGTGCTTATTATGTCAAGATGGAATGCTACGCTATTGATGTCAGTTAGATCGTTAAAGCATCTTGCTGCTTGTATTTCGTTGTATCTTCCTTCTTTGTTTTCAAATTCGGATCTTGTAATAATGTATTTGTGATATATCCTTGCCTGGCCTGAATCTACATATCTTGATTTGAGTTCAGGAATCTTTTCCTTGTAGAACTCTCCGGATTCACTTGAAGTGAAATCATGAACTATTACAATTGTCAATGGGGCATTTGAGTTTCCTTCATATGAAATTTCAGATATCTCTGGAGTGACTATTGCAATGCTTTCAAACACTTGCTTGTAATCTTTATTTTCATAGCCTTGCTTTAGATATTCATTTCTATCCATCATTATATTAAACCCAAGGACACCGTAGATTGCAAGGAATGCTATTATTAATACAGATGCAATAATTACAAATCGCATTAGCCATCACCTAGGGTTTCAGGCTTGAGCTCAAAGAGAATTTTTGTTCCATAGTATAGTTCTCCTTGAAGCACATTTTCATTTGCAATTATTGCCGGAACGCTTGTTATATTATAATAAGTTTTTATTAGATTGAGTGTTGGCTCATCATAGTTATAATCTACTGTGAAAACTGTCAGGGATTTCCCCCTATTGGTTAGCATTTCTGCAAGTTCATCAAGCTGCTGGCCTTGCTCTACACACACTTCACAATCCTTGGAATAGAAGTACAGGATTGGAACAATCTCAGTATTGCACTTCTCATAGTTTTCCTTTGCTGCAATCCAAGCCCTTAAAGATACTTTGGTATATTCTTTCTTTAAAGCTAAGTATTCTTCTGTATCTTCATTGTTTCTTTCATACTCCTCAAGCCTTGTTGGAAGTATTGACCAATAATGTATCAGTTCAGGGTTTATTTCCGAGAAATATGCATCCGAGAACTGGCAGCTGTAATCTTCATCCATGCTATCAATGAATCTTTCCTGGAGCTGAAGGCTTTGAAGCTCAGTATCTAATTCATCAACATACTCAATCAAAAAGCCTACTTCTTTTTTAGTATTCTCTTCAAGCCTATATTCAACAAACTTACTGTAGCTAAGGCCGCTTATCAATCCTGCAAAAAACAAGACTGCTGATAAGATGACTGCAATTACAACTAAAGTGCTTCGCTTAATAGTTACCTTTGATCTCATACACCCTCATATTTTTGAATGATAAAATTCTTTATAAACTTTTTCATGGGTTTGGACGATATTGCAGACTTTGGCATTGCCACCTGGCGAGTTCTAGATTGTAATAATCTGTTGCGTCTAGACTCGTAGGCGGCAAACGATTAAAGA
>DASPMU010000036.1:0-6957 GCA_035626895.1 Alphaproteobacteria bacterium | reverse complement strand
TCCAGCGACAAAAGATGAATTGCATGATGTGATATTCCAAAGCTTTACAACACTTGAAGTTCCTGAATAATTTACTCCGCATTGATTATTATTTATTCTCAGCTGGAAAGTTCCAGGAGTTTCAAGCTTCATCTGGGTACTGATCATTCTTGAGCTATTGAAATCTTCAGGCAGGATCATTGTCACAGTGATATTTCCCTGGCCGACAAATCCCCCGAAATAGCTGTATGAAGATGTTTTTTTGTTTCGTATTTTTTTAAGATATGATGTTCCTGATGATCCTGTTATAGGTTTTCCCTGCTCAATTCCTGAAATCATCCTGTTAGATGAAACAGAATTTATTTTTTCAGTCAAGTTATTTAGCAATAATGTATCATTGCCCATCGAAGCTTGTATGCCATGATTTTTTGAAAGTGAATCATTTATTATAGATTGCAGCAAAATCTGGGCCTTGTCAGGCTTGTTTAATGCCCAGTATTCTCCAACCTGGTCAAGCACGCTCTTGTTTGTATCAGTTATATTTCCTGATGCAATTTCCTGCTGGATGAATGTACTGTTAAGCTCGCTGATTTTTAGTTCTCCAAGAACTGTCAATATATCTTGAGAGATATATGTCTGCTGCTCAATATCAATTTCTTCAGGAGTGTACGCGTTATATATCAGAATTATTGCTCCCAAAAGAAGCAAGGACGCCAGAAGAGCATCTACTGTATAGAATATTGCTTTCCTTGATTTCTTTATCCATTGCAATTTGATTTTATTCATTTCAATTAATTCTATTAATCCCAAACATAAAATGTCATAACCATTATTGTTGAATTATATATTACTGTCCTGTCAAGCTTGACTAAATTTTCATATTCGGTTGAATCAAGCAGTATAGGAGTACAGTTTGCATGCGTGCTAAGATTAAACCCATAGATGCATTCTCCAGTATCTATTGTGTGAGTGCTATTTCTTATGAAAAAAATAAAATCTGCCTGCACATGAAGCAGGGATTTTGCTCTGCTATAATTAAGATCGCTGAACTGATCTAATTTAGTCGTGTTTATTCTATTGTTCTCTGCAACTCCTGGAATCACGACATTTGATGAATCCCATCCTGAAGGATAGCCTGAAGAAACTATTGCGTCAGAGAGATGGACTGCGTCCCTGTAAGTCTTATTATATTCAGTTGGAGAATAGGTGTCAAGGATTATCTTGATTCCTAAAATCAATGTGAGTATGAATAAGACTAATCCTAATATGAAATCAACTGTCCAGACTTGGCCTTTCTTGTTTTTTGAAATTCTTGTCAATATCAATTTAATCTAAGCACTCCGTCATTTTTTCTAATTATATTATCTCCCATTGTAAGAGTCCCGTATATCTTTGGAAGTTCATAGTATAACTGTGTTGATTCATAATCGATTTGAAGATAAGACCTTGTATCATTTGCAAGACTTCCAAGTGTCGCGTTATATTGTACCCCGTTTACTGTTGCAGGAAGATTTATTTTCCTGGTATATCCATCTTCAAGTTCTGCCGCTAGCAGGAATTCTTCCTGAAGCGACATTCCTAAATCATTTAGATCGTTGTACGTTTTTGTTTTATGATTTCCTTCAGAGACTGACATTAGCGATATAAGCAGCACAATTATTATGAAAAATGCCATTCCAATCAGAAGCAAGAATTCTATTACAATCTGAGCTTTCTTGTTTTTATTTTCCGGCTGCTTCATTCAAGCTCCCTTCTATCAGTTATTTTAGTTATCAGTTATATTGACCATATTTCCTTCAGCCTTGAAAGTAATTATATGCTGGCCTGGGAAGTTTTGTATTGATCCTGTAAGATTTGCGTTTGTCTCTTTGACAACAAGATATGTCAGCTGGTTTGTTGTGACATTAAATATTATATTCGTTCCGTTTACAGTCACAGAATTTATTCCATCCGGGAAGTTTATTTGAAGAGTCCTCTGGGATGGCTCTCCCATATAATATACCTGTTCAGAATAATCAGAAATTTTTGTCGCGACTTTGTATAACTGAGCGTTTGTAACGTCAGCCTGGATGTTATTTGTCTGGTTTGCGTAGATTGCAATCAATGGGAGCGTCATTGTAAAAGCTACAGTAAATATAATAAGATACTCCATGCTCACTTGAGCTTTTCTGTACATTATTCCGCGTGGAATTTTCCTGTATCTATCAGATTTATTTTTAGAATGCATCACTACCCCTTTCCATCTTATTTGCGAACAAGTATTATATAAAGATATTGACTAAAGAATATTTTTATGCTTAATTTTGCAACCAATAAGGCACAAAAAGGAAACATTTATATATTAGTATAGACAAGTGTATACTAAAGATTTTATTGTTTAAATAAAATTATAGAAAATTATAGACGAGGTGAATGTGAGATGAAGAATAAAAAAGGTCAAGCAGCTATGGAGTTCTTAATGACTTATGGCTGGGCGATAGTAGTAGTATTAGCAGCGATCGGAGCATTAGCATATTTCGGTGTATTAAGTCCGCAGAAGCTATTACCAGAAAGAACAACATTCCAGGCGCCATTGCCAAATGTTGATAACGCAGTAGTAGACACTCCTGCAAACACAATAGAGATTGCATTCAGAAACAATAAAGGTGTAGCTATAACTTTACCATTGACTACAACTTTGACTCCTGGATCTGGAGTGACTTGCGCAAATGCGACACTAGCAGGTAATTATAATGGTGCAGCAATCGTTGCAGACACAACACAAATACCAAATGGAGCAAATTTCCTATTGAACTGGACATGCGCAGCTACAACTACAGCAGCAGTTGGAGACAAATTCAAGGCTGACATCTCATTCGACTATACAAATGTCGAAACAGGTCAATCATTGACTCAGACTGGTAGTGTTGAAGGAAAATACAGCTAAGTAATTAACTGATATAAAACCAAATATTTATTTTTTCTTATCTTTTATACATTTTTTAATACATTCTAATATTTACAAAAAAATTATAAATAAACTCTTATTCTCTAAAATATGCTTATATCATCTAAAGATATTTCATTAAGAGAATGGATCTCATCAGATATGCCGGCATTAGAAATTCTCGCGAATGATCCAGAGATATCATATAACGTCGGACCAATTTTTCCTTATAACAGAATAGAAAAAAGATTTGATTATGATATTGCTGCAAAGTATATGCAAACAACATCAGACCAGAAAAATTTAGCCATAACATTTCGCGGAGAATTAGTAGGAGGGGCAGGGTTAGTAAAAGATAAGGAAAATCCCTTGCAGGCAAAAGGCCACACATGGCTTAGTAAATCATTCCGTGGAAAAGGAATAGGATCTGAATGCATGAAGCTTGCAACAATAGTAGCATTTTATGAACTCGACTACGAGCAGATTGAAAGAAGGGCATATGATTGGAATACTGCGTCCATCAAAGCCGTAAATAAGACAGGATATGAATTTTTAGGAATAAAAGAAAGCACTTGGGATCAGATAAAAATTAAGGAACACGTCTATTATATGGATATAAAAAGATTTCTAGAACCTGACATTTATGCAATATATAAGTCCATAATAGAAACGAACATACCTTTGTCAAAAATTTCTAAAATAGAGAGAAAAATAAAAAAATTCTAAAAATAATTACATCCACTTAGGACATGCAATTATTGCTCCCATGATAACGTATGAAACGATATTGTAGGATATGTTGATCAAGTATAATTTGAATGGTTTTCCTTCCCAAAGAACACTTGAAAGTGCATTGACCGATAAAACTCCCACGCCGATTACAGCTCCAAGCAAAGCTCCTGCAAGCGAGCCGGTTGATCCCGTATTTTTTATCAAAACTGCCAAAGCATATGAAGCAACTAAAGTTCCGATGAATTGTGTCAGATAATATTTCCACATAGTTTTCTTTAGTTTTTCAAGCTCCTTTCCCGTAGGCTTTTTCATGCCAGATAATTTCATCCAAAGGTTTCCGAAAAGCACCGGAGAATACCATAAGGATCCTAAAATAACTCCTGCAACTGCTGCTGCAAGAACACTCCATAAATTCACACTCCAATCCATAATGATCACCAATATAGATTCTGAGCATAAGAATATATAAAGTTTGGCCTTTTTATCCTAGTTATTTCTACACAGGCATTGCCACCTAGCGAGCCCTCGATTTAATATCAATTTGCGTCTAGAATTGTAGGCGGAAAACCATTTGCACGTTTTATGCGAGCGTGGCAATGCCCGCTAAGATAAATAGCAATAAGTTTTATTCATTTCATTCATAACTATTATTCTAGCGGATAACATTTTTAAACCGTGTTCTCATCCCAATTATTATGCAGGAAGTTAATGAATACTCGCTTTGGACGGAAAAATATAGGCCGGAGAATTTTGAAGATGTCAAAGGTCAGAAAGACATAGTCAAAAGAGTAAAAGGATTTGTTGAAAATAAAAATATGCCTCATTTGCTATTTGCAGGTCCTGCAGGTGTCGGAAAGACAACTCTTTCTTTAGTTATTGTCAAACAATTATACAAGGATGCCTGGAGAGAAAATTTCCTTGAACTTAACGCATCTGATGAAAGAGGAATTGACGTCGTAAGAGTCAAGGTAAAAGAATTCGCAAGAACAAAGGCGATCGGAAACGTTCCTTTCAAGATAATCTATCTTGATGAATGTGACGCCTTAACAAGGGAAGCGCAGCAGGCATTAAGAAGGACAATGGAAAATTACACGACAACAACAAGATTTATCCTCTCATGCAACTATTCTTCGAAAATAATCGAGCCGATACAATCAAGATGCGCAGTCTTCAGGTTCAAGCCTCTTGATAAGGAAGAAATATTTGAAATAATCGATAATGTAGCATCCAGGGAAAACCTTAAGCTAGATAATTCGGCTAAGGAAGCATTAGTTACTGTTTCTGAAGGCGATGTAAGAAAACTAGAAAATATCCTGCAGGCATGCGCAGTATTAAGCAAGAAGATAACTGAAGAAATAGTGTTTGAAGTTGCAGCCTATGCAAAGCCTAAGGAGATACTTGAAGTTCTTGAATTATGCGTCAAGCAAGATTTTCCAAAAGCAAAAAACAAGCTTCTTGATACAATGCTAAATTACGGCCTTTCAGGTGTTGATGTAATAAAGCAAGTCCAGAAAGAAATCTGGGCATTAAAAATAGATTCCCACAAGCAGCTTGAGATGGTCAAAGAATGCGGCGAAGTAGAATTCAGGCTTATTGAAGGAAGCGACGAGTTCTTGCAATTAGAAAGTTTATTAGCTAAATTTGTTCTGATAAATTCTTCAAAGTAAATCAAATAATAAAATTAGAAATAAAAAGAAATATTTATTCCTGAACTCTTAGTATTGTCGTGAAATATTCCCACATATTTATCCTTTCATGCGACTTTATCGTTATTTCTTGTGGCGCATCTGTAGGCAAGTAATCAGTCCTTATTACATTCGGAACTATTTCCTGATTTGAATTAGGCACTGTCTGCTCATCGAGCAATCTGTCTATTTCTGCGGTATTGATAGGGTTATTCTCTATTGTAGTGCCATCATATTTGACATATAAGACATCAACTGTTGTTTTTTCATCTTCATCATACTTGGCTTCTTCAATTGCAGTAACATCAATATCGGCTGTTCTTGTGATGTATATTCTATCATAGCTTGTTGTATAGCTTATTGAATCGTAAGGAGTTATATCAAGAGCGAGACCGAAAACATTCTCAAAGAATTCGCTTATTTTTATCCATAAAGATTCTAACCATCCAGTGCCTTCAATTCCTGTGACTCTCTTATTTGACAATATAAAGTATTTGTATGTAGTGTCATAATATACAAAGAAATCTCCTTTAGTGGTTGAGATGCATTGAGTAAATGCAGTTGGTCCAATTAATGGAGCTCCTGATGCAGTGCATTCAGTTGCAGGTTTTGAAATTGTTCCTGTTCCAAATGATCTCTCATAATCTACTATTATTTTATCTATGAAAGAATTTGAAGATGCTTTCGAATCATCTTGTAATACAACGCCTGTTATTATTTGCACATTTGTCTTTATTTTTAATCTTGAGTCATGATCTGGCTGCGTCAGGACGCATGCTGATGCTACTCGTATATCTTCTGGAGATTCATCAGGCAATACTGGAAGTGAGTTATAGACAACATCCAAGTCATCATAACAGCTCAATGTATATTCTGTATCAGATGTTGTGCTTGTCATCATTCCCTGCAAAAGTGATGCTATTATGTATGATTTAGTTGTCCACTCTCCTAAATGGCAGTAATGATTTCCGCTTCCGCTGACAAACCTGTCATTGACTATTGTTCCGTTAGGAGTGCAGCCTTTTGAAAGTCCACCAGGGAAATCGTTTACATAATTTACAAAACAATCAGTAGTATTTGCGCAATATCCGGAATTTTCGTAGTTCCAATCATATTTTATTTGAGCAGGAGTCCATGATGCCACAACTGTTTTAGTATCATCGCTTGTATCTGTTGTTCCTTTAGTGTCCCAAACATCCTGGCTTATGCATCTATATCCTGAGGCATCTAGTTGATCCGAAGTCATAGTGTGATTGTCTATGAGAGATCCAATCAAAAGATTATTCCATATTCCTGGCTTAGTTGCATTATCCCTCCAATATTTGCTATTGACGCAGACATTTCCGTCCCAACAATAATCTGATGGGCAGCAGCCGCTTTCTGTAATATCTTCAGGCTTAGAATCATAAGTTATTCCTTCTGGATTTTGTTCAGGATAGTATTTTTGCTGGATTAATTTTCCTGGGAATTCTAAATCTTCTCCATCACTAGTAGTTACTTTTTTTCTCCAAACTCCGCTCATGCAGAAATGATTTCCTCTCATCTCGCATTGATTTGCTACATTATCTGCAACTAAAAATGGAGAATCACTTGATGGATTGGATAGATTTTTTGATACCTGTATTTCCTTGAGCT
>DASPMU010000035.1:0-6996 GCA_035626895.1 Alphaproteobacteria bacterium | reverse complement strand
TATTAAGTCGTACTCATCTGTTTCGCTTCGAAGATCTCTGGACTCAGATAAATTCGAGCCCGATAAAAAGAAAGAAAGTGTGGGTTGAGGGCGGGGTCTTCCCCCGCCCTCGGTGTTGATAACTTTTGAGTTTGCCATTTTGTTAACCTCTCTTGATTCTACCATTCTCTTCAACAGTTAGTAAATAATATGGATTTATTACTTCACGAACAATCTTTTAAAGTTTGAAAAAAAACTTATGCGATTTCGCCTTCTGTTGTACTGAATCTATGGTCACGCGCCTCGCTGATCCAATTCTCAACGGTTGCGTGAGCCGGAGGTTCCTCGATGTTAACTTTAGCTATATTCTGTTTTTTTCTTACTATATTATGCAATTCATCAGCATCATATTCTTGAAGTTGCGCAACACTATGTATTCCGGATTTCTCAAGAAGATCTGCATATCGTGGTCCGACGCCGCGAACACTTGCAAGTTCTGACATATGCTGCCAGCTTCTTACTGAATTAAATGATGCACCTGTCTGTCTTGCAACTTTTGTAGTATCAGCTTCCCAGAGCTGTTTTGTGTTTCTAATTCCCATTCCTGCAAGAGATCTTGTGTGCGCTGGGCCGATGCCGTCTATATCTGAAACAGGATATACATCGCCGAACGTATTTGCAGTGTTCGTTCTTCTAGTAGTATCCCTTCTTGTTGATCTGCTAAGAGGCAATGCAAATAACAGTAATGCCATTAAAAGCAGTAGAAGTCCCCCGACAACCCATGCCCACGGGAATGCCGTGGTTGTTGGCTCCGTTTGTGGTTGTGTTATCGGTGCTTCTGGCGTAGCTTCTACTGGCGGTTGAGTAGTAGTTCCTGTTGAACCTGCTGGAGGTATATCCTGGTCTAATTGAGCAGTTGTTGCTCCAGCATTAAATGAATCTTCGCCTGTTGTAAAGCTCCACATATATTCTTGCGATATGGAATTTCCATCAAGATCCTGCGCGCCTGATGTCACAGTTACTGTGAATACATTTCCAAATTCCTGGTCTGGAGAGAATGGAACATCCGGCGTAAATGTTGCAGTCCTTCCGCTGTATTCTACAGTTCCTTCAATATTTTTTTCCCTGTAGATATTGCTTGTATCATTATCTGAATCGTTCATATCTTCCATATTTTCATCAGGGGTCAATCTTTGCATGACAACTATTGAATTTTCATCAATTGTTGACGGATTCATATCTTCGCTAAATATAATGACTATTTTTTCATATCGTGATATGTCTTCTTCGTTGTTTACTGGTGATACATATACTATCCATGGAGAAGTTGATTGTGGGTCAGTTGAATAAGGGGCGAAAGTTCGAGGTGTGTCGTCATATTTTACCTCATCACTTGGAGAACTAGTTATTGAAGAAGAATCTTCTCCTGAACTAGTGTCATCAAGATCAGAATCTGAATCATCATTTGAATTTACTAATATTCTTCCTGTGCCATCTTCGTTTATAGTTCCGGTAGTATTATCCGTTGAATTAGTTTCATTATCTAATGCATGCACTGCTGACACAATAACTAATGTAAGTATAAACATCAAGGCAATTATTAATAGTGAAGTATTTTTTCCCGGAGTATTTTTTCGCATTTGATTTTCCTGATTGTTTATCATATATTCACCTTTTTCCCGTTTGGTTGATTGGATTTGAAAATAAAAAAATATTTTTGGTGCTTGCTTTATTATCGTTTTATGTAAAATCTTCCTCGTAGTTATTCATGAACATCTCGCTGTCATATCCTGATGATTCTTCTGAATCAACAAGCGATTCTTCTCTTGAATCCTCAGCATAGACGCTCACATCGTCCCAATCTTTTTCATAGCCGCTCATGAAGCCTTCCTCCAAAGCGCTAAGTCCATCATCCTCAAGCATGGACTCTCTCGCGTTGCTAGAATAGATGCTTAAATCATCTCCGTCTAGCTCTTGCGTGTCAAATACGTTTTCCATCATTTTACCACCCCAACAAATGATATTTGCGGAAAAAAACTTTTTACGGAAAATTCCCCCAAAGGTTATCACTTCGTTCGTTCTTCGTCTAAAATCATCAAGCAAACTTTTTTCAGATCACTTGTGATTTGTTTTTCGTTAATTTTAGATATATCACACAACTATAATAATTCTTGTTATAGGGGATATATTGAGTATATAGGAAAAAATTGTCTCAAGTCAGTTGCGATTTTTGATCTAATTTTTATTTTGTCGTCGATGAATTGGCAGAGGCTTTAAAACAGAAATCTCTGACCGTTCTTCAAATGAATTGATATATGTTAAAAGCAACGGAAGAATTATTGGGCCAAGAAATATTCCCATGAGCCCAAACATTGCCGCTCCCCCTATGACTCCTACAATTATTATAATCGGATTTACCTGCGCTTTTGCATGGACGATTTTTGCAAGCAATATATTATCTATTACGCTGATTATGAAAATTCCGTATAAAAGGAGCCCAAGTCCTCTGAGAAGCGCAGAAGTATCTCCTGAAAGATATCCGCTAAATATCAAAAATATTGATGCAGGAGCCCATATCATGGCAGTTCCAATCGTCGGTATTAGGGCGCAGAAAGCTATAAGTATTCCAAAAAGTATTGGAAAAGGAATTCCGAATATATAAAATCCGATAGTTCCGATAATTCCCTGCACGAGCGCGACAAGAAGCTGCGCGTACACAACAGTATGCGTTATATTTGAAAAATCCTCAAGCAGCCTGTTTACAGTCTTTTTTCTCATTGGCAAAAAATTTAGAGCATTGCGGGTAATATTTTCATGATCCTTTAATATGAAATAAGAGATTATTATAGTCAGGGAAATCTCAGCTAGCATTATTGGAATGCTTGCAGCAATTTTGAGAGCGATATTTTGTATCATGGGCAAGAATGTTTCTATCTTGAACTCAATGCCAAAATCTTCCAGGCTTTGAAAACTAAATTGTTCTGCGCGCTCGATTTGCGCGCATAAGCGAGATGTAGCTTCATCAGGGCATAATCCTAAAAGGCTTCCATTTGCAATTTTATCAGACATATATTTATAGAATTCGATGCCTTGCTGCGCGGCCCCGTAAGAGAGAAAAGAAAAAGGAATAAGTATAATCAAAGCAACAGTCAAAAGAGATAAAATTATCGACGTTGGCTTGTTTTTTATTTTTCTGCCTATCTTTTTATATAATGGAAAAGTCAGATAAGATAAAAGTACGCTGCTGAGAAGAACAGTCACCATCGGCCTAACAAGCTTGAATAAAAAGATCAGCGCAAAAGTAAATATGATAAATGGAATTATTTTTTGATAATTGTTTAAGACTGCCATTTGCATACCAAGTTGCTGGAAATTAAAGATATTTTATATCTTAACTTACATTTTAGATATCTCAAAGTTATATCTTAAAGAAGGAAATTTAATGAAATTAGATTTTTATTCAGGGCTTTTTTCTGTTGTTCATTGCAGCAGCAAGCATTGCTCCAAATACTGCTCCAACTCCAGCAGCTATCATGACTGATTTTTCAGGATTTGATTTAATATAATTGTCAATATCTTTTCTTGTGGTTTTAGCATTAGACTGCAGATCTGATTTTAATCTTGAGACATTTGAATTCACATTTGATTTTATTTTTGAAGCATTTGATTTCAGCCTGTCATAAGTTTCTTTGGATACTGCTGCTGCAGTATCCATCATTCCACTGTCCCCTCGAGAGCCGCTTCGTGAGCTTGAGCCTCTAGAGTTCGAACTTCTTCCCTGTCCACTTCTTTTGCTTGTTCTTGCCATTTTAGGTTCACCCGCTTTTGTTGTTTTTTGTTTTATCTTTCGGCTTATTAGCTTATTATATAGCGTCTATTTTATAGTGCCTACATAGTGTCTTTGCCGAACGCCCTTAGCATGATTCCTGTAACAAAAATAATTATTCCGATTGTGAAAAATGATCCTGCTGTACTCCATTCAAGATATTCCATCAAGAAGAAAAGCAATGAGAATACCAAGAATAATCCTCCAAATCCTATTATGAATGCGGAAAACATTTTTTTTAGAAGACGCTTTTCCATAAGCAGAAGCCTATCTTCTACATTTCTTACAACAGCTTCCGTCTTATCCACAATGGGTTGAAACATGTTTGATGCAACGCTTTGAGAAAGATTTCTCAGACCTTCTTTGATCATGTCAAAAATTCCGTGTTCTTTGTGTTCGGCCATTTTCATCTCCTTTATTGTTTAATATTTTAACAATATTTCAACCGTTATCAAATCCCAAAAAGTGAAATAATAGATAAAAAATATAAGATAAAATCAGGCTCGTTCGTATGCGATTTGGTCGTTTTTCATCAATGCACTATCATCGATGACATCATCAATCACATAGAATCGTTCTCCTATAAGCATTATATCTTCTCGCTCCCCATTTTCCCTTCGAGATCCAGGATGCAGTTTAATCCCAGCGTTTTGCTCAAACCGTTTTATGATAGATTTTTTCATCATCATACCTTAGTTAATATACTTCCCTATCATTGAGCAAGTCTATGCTGCTTTCTCTATCTGCAGCATCGTGGTCTGCGTCATCTGCTATTTTCAAGATGCCAAATTTGTTTACGTATATCATTTTTTCCTCCCCCGCTTTTGCTCACGCAATTTATAATTCCGTTGCAAACTTCTGGAATGTAACTTTTGAATTCTTTTTTTATGCGAATATGAAAAAATTAAATAAAAAAATAATACCTGCCTAGATCGGTACAGGCGTTGTTGGAAGCGCCAGGCTTACTATTGCCATAAATATCCAGATGACAACAGCGATAGCAAGTGATTTTAGCCATCCTATCTCATATAAGCTTCCTAGAGCGATCAGCCATGCGACTGCGCCAATTAGGGCGGCAATCCAGCCTACTCCTAAAAAATATATCACGATTGAATAAATCACCGTTCCAATCAATGCGGCAAGTATTGCTGTCCCAAACCCCTCTTTTTCCCCGAATAATTTAGCAGCCAAAAATATAATGACTGCCGAAATTACAAGACTTACGATAAAACTTATCAAAATATCTCCAAATGCCAAAATGAACACCTCCGTTCATGTCGTTTTTTATTTACATCTAATTGATGTCATATCTCGAGGTTATCAAAACATACCGTTGCTGTGGACCATGTTTGCAGGCACTTCCTGCGCAACGTCCCAGTGTTCCTGTATTAAGTCATCTCTGAATCGGAATATGTCCACAACTGCTGTCTCTTTGTTAAAATCATATATTGAGTGCACTATTACATAATCTCCGTCTGTCCAGATCTCCCTGGCGCTCCATTTAAGTGATGGATTTGTTTCGTAAAAATCATTTAATGCAAATAGCATGCCTTCTTTTCCATTGGGAATTTTTGGGTTATGCTGGATGAAATCATTTGCCAGGTAGATTATTGCATCTTTCGGTTTCTTTTTGTTGAATGCCAAGTCGAGCATTTTTTTCACGATTTCCTTTTTTTGTTCTTGTGATTTCATTCTAACCCACTTCCCATCTTAATTTAGGCCTTGACCTTGTCTGAACGTGTAGGATTAAAACCCTTGTCAGTTTCTTTTTCAGTTATAGAATCGCTTACATTATTGCTTATGTCACTTGATCTTTCCTTAGGAGCATCTTGCGACCTCTCGCCAGTTCTTTCATAATCTGTATCTTGGCCAGTCATGCCTTGTCCTGTCTGAAGTCTTTCGTTTGCTTCTGCGACAGTTCGCATGTTTGTATCTCCTTCTATTTTTCTTGTAGAATTATTCTTTAGCCTGTCTTCTGTATCCTCAACTATCTTCATGCTTTCATCCCTTGGGATTCCTTCGTTTCCTTTAGTTGCCTGGGATGCTTTGCTGTCAGTATTATATCTGTTGGTGCTGAAATTTCTGCTTGTATCTTGCTTATTTGCATCTTTGTTTATCATATTGTTTGGATTATTCATTTGTCCTTGCTGCTGTTTATTTTTTGGCATTTTTTCACCTTTTTTTTGTAAGCTTTTATGTCGGCTAATTAACCGGATAATCAAGCAAAATTGTTTAATGCTTTAGAATTTGGAATGTCTTTGGTGTATAATAAATCTGGCTATATGTGCAATATTTCGTATATAGTCATAAGTTGTCTCAGGGTGGTGACTTCAATGTTCAAGATAAAAAGGGAAAATGGAATACAAATAAATTCAGGCATATACTATATATACTACACATATGCTATTCTATCCTCTAAGGGAATCATCACTATTTTCAAGTAGATAAATTTATATACTTTAACGAATTCCTATATATTTATGGAAGAGCGTAAATTAATCAAGTTCGGTAAATCCGCATACTGCATTACATTGCCTCACGCGTGGCTGAAAAAGAATCAAATAGTAAAGGGAGACTCGGTCGCAATCCAGGAAACTTTGCGAAATTCTCTTGAAATAATCCCTACCAATTTAACTCATGACGAAAAACATGAGCTGACACTTGACATTTCTGAAAAAGCAACAAACGAAATTATACAACTTCTGCTTGCAGCATATTTAAATGGATACAACACAATAATTCTCCAGGGACCAAATTCCGGAAAGATAGCGTTCGTCAGAAAGCATGTGCATGAGTTCATTGCAGCAGAAATAATGGAAGCGACATCAAATAAAATAGTAATAAATATTTTCTGGGACGTTAAAAGCATCAATCTTCAGTCAATAATCACAAGGATAGGACATATCACAAGAAGCATCTTTGCTGAAACCATTGAAATGATGGACGAGGAAATAAATTCCAAAGACATCATAGAGAAAGGCTTTGAAGTCCAAAGGCAAGTATTGCTTGCAAGAAGGGCAATAAAATACGCTCTTAATAATTCAGCGACAGCCCAGAAATTCAATCTTTCATCACTTGAATTATTATACATATCATACATAATCTATTTCTTCGGTTCAGTCGGAGAATATATTGTAAAGACAGCAAGAATACTTACAAGATCCAAGGTTGGAAAGTTCAAGGATGTTTTA